>NZ_JBNFOF010000216.1:0-5150 GCF_057364645.1 Janibacter sp. CFPM2_SD2 | reverse complement strand
CCTCCCGCTCCCGCCGCCGGGCCGCGCGCCGCGCCGGCGTCGTAGTCGGCGAGGTCCTCGACCCAGCGCCGCCGCTGCGCGGCGTCGAGCGCCTCGAGCTGGTCGATGCTGCCCGTCGCGGTGAACTCCGCGGCCCGGTCGCGATGGATCTCGCGACCGGCGATCGTCTCGCCGCCCCAGCGCTCCATGACACCGCAGCAGTGGACGACGAGCGCGTAGACGCTGTTGGCCCCCTCGACGTCGGCCGCCGGCAGAGCAGCTCGTCTCCCCCGGCGTCGGCGAGCTCGTCGGCCCGGGCGAGCAGCTTGGCCAGGGCGGTGTCGACGTACCACTGGGCGGTGGCCCGGTCGATGCCGCTCATCCGTCGGCGCCACCCGTGTCACCGGCGCGGTCGCCCCCTTCGCCATCACCGTCGGCGAAACGCGCCACGGCACCCGTCTCGAGCAGCTCGGTGAACTCCTCCTCGGTGAGGATCGGACGGCCGAGCTCGCGGGCCTTGGCCTCCTTGGTGCCGGCGTTGTCGCCGACGACGACCCAGTCGGTCTTCTTGCTCACCGAGCCCGAGGCCTTGCCGCCGCGCTCGAGGATCGCCTCCTTGGCGGAGTCGCGGGAGTAGCGCTCGAGCGAACCGGTGACGACGACGGTGACACCCTCGAGGGTCTGCCGGATCGACTCGTCGCGCTCGTCCTCCATGCGCACACCGTCGGCCGCCCACTGGTCGACGATGCCGCGGTGCCAGTCATTGCCCTCGCCGTCGAACCACTCACGCACCGAGGCCGCGATCGTCGGCCCGACGCCCTCGACGTCGGCCAGGGCCTCCTCGTCGGCTTCGCGGATCGCGGCCATCGAGCCGAAGTGCTGCGCCAGCGCCCGGGCCGCGGTCGGCCCGACGTGCCGGATCGACAGCGCGACGAGCACCCGCCACAGCGGCTGGTGCTTGGCCTGCTGGAGGTTGTCGACGAGCTTGGCGCCGTTGGCCGAGAGGACCCGACCGTCGTGGACGGCCTCCTCCGGGTCGGTCTTCTTGGCGGCCCGCGTGAAGAGCGGGACCCGCGCGACGTCCTGCGCCGTGAGGCCGAAGAGGCCTCCCTCGTCGGTGAGCACGCCTGAGTCGAGCAGCCCGACGGCGCCCTCCCAACCGAGCGCCTCGATGTCGAAGGCCCCACGCCCGGCGAGCGAGGAGAGCCGCTCGCGCAGCTGGCTCGGGCAGGTGCGCGAGTTGGGGCAGCGAATGTCCTTGTCGCCCTCCTTCTGCGGGGCGAGCTTCGTCCCGCAGGCCGGGCAGTGCGTCGGCATGACGAACTCCCGCTCGGTGCCGTCGCGCAGCTCGACGACCGGACCGAGGATCTCGGGGATGACGTCGCCCGCCTTGCGCAGCACGACGGTGTCGCCGATGAGCACGCCCTTGCGCTTGACCTCGTGGCCGTTGTGCAGGGTCGCCATCGAGACGGTCGAGCCGGCGACGGTCACCGGCTCCATGACGCCGAAGGGGGTCACCCGCCCCGTCCTCCCGACGTTGACCTGGATGTCGAGCAGGGTCGTGTTGACCTCCTCGGGCGGGTACTTCCACGCGATGGCCCAGCGCGGCGCCCGCGAGGTCGACCCGAGCCGGCGCTGCACGGCGATCTCGTCGACCTTGACGACCACGCCGTCGATCTCGTGGTCGTAGTCGTGGCGCTGCCGCTCGACGTCGGCGATGAAGTCGCGCACCTGGGTGATCGAGTCGAGCACGCGGTAGTGCGGCGAGGTCGGCAGCCCCCACGCGGCCATGAGCTCGTAGGCGTGGCTCTGGCTGTCGATGTCGAAGCCCTCGCGGCGCCCCATGCCGTGCACGAGCATGTGGAGCGAGCGGCGGGCCGTGACTCGGGGGTCCTTCTGCCGCAACGATCCCGCGGCGGAGTTGCGCGGGTTGGCGAAGGGGGCCTTGCCCGCCTCGACGAGGCCGGCGTTGAGCTCGGCGAAGTCCTCGAGCCGGAAGAAGACCTCCCCGCGGATCTCGACGAGGTCGGGCACGGGGTGCACGCTGTCGTCGAGCTGGGTCGGGATGCCCTCGATGGTGCGCACGTTGAGCGTGACGTCCTCGCCAGTGCGCCCGTCGCCGCGGGTCAGGGCCCGGGTGAGCTTGCCGCCCTCGTAGAGCAGGTTGATCGCGACGCCGTCGATCTTGAGCTCGCACAGGTAGTGGAAGCCGCTCACCTCGGTCTCGACGCGCTGCGCCCACGCGAGCAGGTCGTCGCCCTCGAAGGCGTTGTCGAGGCTGAGCATCCGCTCGAGGTGGTCGACCGCGGTGAAGTCGGTGGAGAAGATCGCCCCGCCCACCTGCTGCGTCGGCGACTCGGGAGTGCGAAGGGAGGGGTGCGCCTCCTCGATCTCCTGCAGCCGTCGGATGAGCCGGTCGTACTCGGCATCACTGATCGTCGGGGCGTCCCTGACGTGGTAGGCGAACTGCGCGGCCGTCGCCTGCTCGGCGAGGTCGGTCCACTCCTGACGCAGCTCGTCGGGCACGTCGGCGGGGGTCTCCGGCTGCGCGTGCGCTGCGGACTCGTCCGTCTCGGGGATCTCGCTCACCGGACCATCCTGCCGCACACCCCCGACACCCCCTTCCCTCCACGCGGGAGACCGTGTTGGATGGGGCCACCCGAACCAGCATTCAGGAGTCGACGATGACGAATCTGGCGAGCAACCTCGTCACCACAGCCCAGGCCCACCCGGACAAGGTGGCGATCAAGCTCGACGATGCCGAGCTGACGTGGTCACAGCTGCACGGCCTCGCGGCCAAGGCGGCCGGCTCCCTTCGTGCTGCCGGCCTCGAGCCCGGCGACCGGGTCTCGCTGATCCTGCCCAACATCCCGGCCTTCCCCGTGCTCTTCTACGGCACCCTCCTCGCCGGTGGCGTCGTCGTGCCGATGAACCCCCTGCTCAAGGCCAACGAGATCGAGTACTTCTACACCGACTCCGGCGCGAAGTTCTCCTTCGTCTGGGGCGACTTCGCCGCGGAGGCGCAGGCCGGTGCCGAGGGCACCGACACCCAGGTCATCGTCTCGGGCCCCGTCGGCCCGGCCGAGGACGCGCTGCCGGCCGGCGAGCCGATCGCCGTGCCCACCGAGCGCGCCGGCGACGACGACGCCGTCATCCTCTACACCTCCGGCACCACCGGCCGGCCGAAGGGGGCCCAGCTCACCCACGACAACCTGCGGCTCAACGCGCAGCGCTCGGCCGAGGACATCATCGGGATCCGGCCCGAGGACGTCATCATGGGCTGCCTGCCGCTCTTCCACGTCTTCGGCCTGACCTGCGGGCTCAACACCGCGGTGCTCCAGGGCGCGACGCTGACCCTCATCCCCCGCTTCGAGCCCGGCAAGGCGCTCGAGGTCATCGCCCGCGACCAGGTGACGATCTTCGAGGGAGTGCCGACGATGTACGGCGCGATGCTCCACCACCCGTCGGTCGCCGACACCGACACCTCGAGCCTGCGCACCTGCGTCTCCGGTGGCTCGTCACTGCCCGGCGAGACCCTGCGCGAGTTCGAGGAGACCTTCAAGGTCAGCCTCCTCGAGGGCTACGGCCTCTCCGAGACCTCGCCGGTCGCGTCCTTCAACATGCTCGACCAGCCGACCAAGCCCGGCACGATCGGCCGCGCGATCCCCGGCTGCGAGATGAAGCTCATCGGCGAGGACGGCCAGGCGGTCGGTCCCGGCGAGGGCGTCGGCGAGATCGCGATCCGCGGCGACAACGTCATGAAGGGCTACTGGAACAAGCCGGAGGCGACCGAGGCCGCGATCCCGGACGGCTGGTTCCGCACCGGCGACATCGCGAGCGTCGACGAGGACGGCTACTACACGATCGTCGACCGCAAGAAGGACCTCATCATCCGCGGCGGCATGAACATCTACCCGCGCGAGGTCGAGGAGGTGCTCTACACCCACCCCGACGTCCTCGAGTGCGCGGTCGTCTCCGTGCCGCACCCCGAGCTCGGCGAGGACGTCGGCGCCGCCGTGTCGCTGCGCGAGGGCGCCTCGGGTGACCTCGAGGAGATCAAGCAGTACGTCAAGGACCGGGTCGCGGCCTACAAGTACCCGCGCACCGTCTGGGTCCTCGACGAGCTGCCCAAGGGCCCGACGGGCAAGATCCTCAAGCGGGAGATCCACGCCCCGACCGCCTGACGCCTCTGGCCCGCGAGCCTCTGGCCGGGAAATCCTGAGCTGGCCGGGAAAACCGGAGATGACCGTGCAATTGCGCGGTCATCTGCGGTTTTCCCGGCCATTCGCAGTTTTCCGGCCGGGGCAGGTGGCTCAGCCGGCGGCGAGGTCGGTGAGGGCCGAGGCAAGATCCGTCGTGGTCCGCACCGCTGCCACGGCGGACGAAGGGGGAGCCCCCGCTAGTCCGCAGGTCGGCGTGACGACGACGTCCGCGAGCGCGGAGACGGGCAGGCCGATCCGCTGCCAGGCACCGACGAGCCGGTCCCGCGCCGTGCGCCAATCGCCGCCGGCCGTCGGCACGGCACCGGCCCAGAGGGTCACTCCGGCCTCGACGGCCTCGGCGATCTGCTCCCAGCGGGCGCCGTCGAGCAGCGAGGTGTCGAGCGAGATGCCACGGGCACCGCTCTCCCGCACCAGCTGTACCGGCACCTCGCCGGCGCAGCAGTGCACGAGCGTCGTCCGCTCTCCCGCCGCATCAAGCACCTCGCGCAGCCCGTCGCGCACCTCCGAGCGGTCGACCGCGCGCAGGGTGCCGTAGCCCGAGGCGGTGGGCAGCCGCCCCTCGAGCACTGCCGGCAGTCCCGGCTCGTCGACCTGGACGATCACCTCGGCACCGGGCACGAGGCGCTCGACGTCGGCGATGTGCGCGCGCAGTCCCTCGGCGAGAGAGCCGACGAGGTCGCGGCGAGCACCGTGGTCGGCGACCGCCCGCTCACCGCGCGGCAGCTCGATCGTCGCGCCGAGCGTCCACGGTCCGGTGACCTGGATCTTCAGCGGGCCGGTCCACCCGTCGTAGGCCTCGGCGAGCTCGTCGAGGTCCTCGCGCAGGAGGGCGCGGGACCTCCCCTTCGTCGATGGCCGGGACGACCCGGCCGAAGCGCCACCCGTAGGGCTGGGTCTCGAGCGTGCAGCCCCTCGAGCAGCGCCGCGGCCCGGCCGACCATGTCGGCG
>NZ_JBNFOF010000215.1:0-5151 GCF_057364645.1 Janibacter sp. CFPM2_SD2 | reverse complement strand
CGAGGTCCCCGGGGGACGACCCGGCGGCCGCGCAGGCCGCCGCCCGAGCGGGTCTGCCGCGATATCCCGCACACCGACTCGCTCGTCTCACCGACCCCGGCCCACGCCGCGCTCGCTGTGGAAGATCCGCGAGGACGGCGCCGGGCTGTCCTCGCGCTCGCCCCGCGACCGGCCCGCGCACGCGGGCTGGGAGGACGCGGCCGTGCCGCCGGAGCGGCTCGGCGACTACCTGCGCGACTTCGACGCGCTGCTCGACGAGCACGACGTGCAGGGCCTGCCCTACGGCCACTTCGGCGACGGCTGCCTGCACATCCGGCTCGACGTCGACCTCGACGCGCCCGACGCCACCGACCGCTACCGCCGGCTCGTCGAGCAGGCCGCCGACCTCGTCGCCTCCTACGGCGGCTCCCTCTCCGGCGAGCACGGCGACGGCCGGGCCCGCTCGGCGCTGCTGCCGCGCATGTACGGACCCGAGACGATGGCGCTCTTCGGCGCGGTCAAGCACGCCTTCGACCCGACCAACCTGCTCAACCCCGGGGTCCTCGTCGATGCCGCGCCCGTCGAGGCCGACATCCGCATCCCCGCGGCCCACAAGGTCACCGTGCCGCTCGCCTTCGGCTACGCGGGCGACGACGGGGACTTCAGCCAGGCCGTGCACCGCTGCACCGGGGTCGGCAAGTGCCGCGCCGCCGGCACGTCGAGCACGGTCATGTGCCCGAGCTATCTCGCGACGGGGGAGGAGAAGGACTCCACCCGCGGCCGCGCCCGCGCCCTGCAGGAGATGCTCAACGGGACGACGATCACCGACGGCTGGCGCTCGCCCGAGGTCCACGACGCGCTCGACCTGTGCCTGTCGTGCAAGGGCTGCGCCAGCGACTGCCCGACGGGCATCGACATGGCGACCTACAAGTCGGAGACCCTCCACCAGACCTACAAGGGCCGCATCCGTCCGCGCAGCCACTACTCGCTCGGCCGGCTGCCGCAGCTGGCCCGCGTCGCCTCGAAGATCCCCCGGGTCGCCAACGCCCTCACCTCGCTCCCGGGCATCAAGCGGCTCACCCTGCCCGCCGCGGGCGTCGACCCGAGGCGGAGCATCCCGACCTTCGCGCGGCAGACCTTCCGCTCCTGGGCCGCCGACGAGGGGCTCGTCGCCTCGGCCGCGCAGGCCGCCGGCACAGATCACCCCGTCGCGATCTTCGTCGACTCCTTCACCGACCACTTCTCGCCGCAGGTCGGGCGGGCCACCGTGGCCGTGCTGCGGGAGGCGGGGTTCACCCCTTTCGTCCCGGCGGAGGCGCTGTGCTGCGGCCTGACCTTCATCTCCACGGGGCAGCTCGACGCGGCGAAGAAGACGCTCGCCGAGGCCGCCCACGTCCTCGCCCCGGTCGTCGCCGCGGGCATCCCGGTCGTCGGCATGGAGCCGAGCTGCACCGCGGCCCTGCGCCACGACCTGCCGGCCCTCGTCGACTCCGGCGCGGCCCGGCAGGTGGCCGGGGGAGTGCGCACCGTCGCCGAGGTGCTCACCAGCGCCATCGACGAAGGGCGCTGGGTCGCCCCCGACCTCACCGGCACCGAGGTCGTCGCCCAGCCGCACTGCCACCACCATGCGGTGATGAGCTGGTCGGCCGACGAGGCGCTGCTCGCCCGCACCGGCGCGACGGTGACCCGGCTCGGCGGGTGCTGCGGGCTGGCCGGCAACTTCGGCGTCGAGCTCGGCCACTACGAGGTCTCGGTCAAGGTCGCCGAGCAGCAGCTCCTCCCGGCGATCCAGGCGGCCGGCCGCGACGCGGTCGTCCTCGCCGACGGCTTCTCGTGCCAGACGCAGATCGCCGACCTGTCGGAGCGGACCGGGGTCCACCTGGTCGAGCTGCTCGCGCGCGGCGCCTAGGCTTGACCTCCATGTCCCCGCAACGCACCCCCGACGGTCCGCCGCCACCGCCGGCGGTCCAGAAGCTGCGCATCCAGTACGCCCGACGCGGTCGGCTGCGCTACTCCTCGACCCGTGACTTCGGGCGCGCCCTCGAGCGGGCCCTGCGTCGTGCAGGCGTCCCGATGGCCTACTCCGCGGGCTTCCACCCGCACCCCAAGATCTCCTACGCCAACGGCGCGGCGACCGGCGCCGCGAGCGAGGCGGAGTACTTCGAGATCTCGGTGACCGAGCGGGTCGACCCCGACGCCCTCGGCCGGGCGCTCGACGCGGCCCTGCCCGACGGGCTCGACATCGTCTCCGTCGTCGAGGCCCAGCCGGGCGCACTCGCCGATCGGCTCCAGGCGAGCCGGTGGCTGCTGGAGTTCCCGGGCGTCGAGCTGGCCGATCTCGACCGGGCGGTCGAGGGCTTCCTCGCGCAGGACCGGGTCGAGGTCAGCCGGATGTTCAAGAAGGGCATGAAGTCCTACGACGCGCGCGAGCCCGTCATCCGGGCACAGACGGGTCTGTCCGACGAGGGCTGTGCGATACTGACGATGGTCGTGCGGCACACCACACCTGCCGTTCGCCCCGACGACGTCCTCAGCGCGATCACCGCTGCCACCTCGTTCGCGCCGACGCGATCGCCCAAGGCGACGCGCCTGGCGCAGGGGATCTGGAGCAGCGAGACCGAGAGCGTGGCCGACCCACTGGCCACCGACTGAGCCGTCGCCGGCCCCGACGGGGTGCCGCGCTGGGCGCGAGCCACGTCGAGGCAACACGGACTCTTCCGCGGGCGAGCGCCGCCACGCCGCACGGCGGCTGGACTGCACCCTCGGGTGCTGGTGTCGGGGTCCGGCCGGTGTGCAGGAGGTGCCACATGGCCACCGACAAGGACCAGCCGTCGACGACACGTCGGACCGCCACCGAGACCGAAGCGACCCCGGCCCCCGCGGCCGTCCCGAGCTTCGGTCTGCTCTTCCAGCCCCCGGCCCCCGCGCCGGCCCCGGCCCCGTCGTCCGGCCCCCGCAGCCGCAGGACCGTCGAGGACGACGAGGAGGACGAGGGCGACCAGCCCGACACCGACGAGGACTCCGGTTCGCAGGACTCCGGCTCGCAGGACGCCGACTCCGGCCAGGGCGAGGGCGGGCGCCGTCGCCGGCGACGTGGCGGCCGCGGCCGCAACAACCGCTCCGGTGACGACTCCGACGCCGGTCAGGACTCCGATGACTCCTCCAACGGCTCCGACGACGACGCGTCCGCCGAGGGCGACGACGAGCAGCAGCCCGAGGGCAAGGCCAAGGGCAAGGGCGGCCGTGGTCGCGGCGGCAAGAAGAAGCAGGACTCCGCCGACGACACGTCCGACACCGACGCCGACGCCGACGCCGACGCCGGCTCCGACGAGGACTCCGACGCCGACCAGGGCGAGGGTGACGACGAGGGCGGCAGCAGCTCGCGCCGTCGGCGCCGTCGCCGTGCGGTGGCGGCGGCGGTGGGCAACAGCGGCCAGGACGACCCGCCCGGCACGGTGACCAAGGTGCGCGAGTCGCGCCGCAACGAGCCCCAGTCGATCAAGGGCTCGACCCGCCTCGAGGCGAAGAAGCAGCGCCGCCGCGAGGGCCGCGAGGCCGGTCGCCGCCGCACGATCATTACCGAGGCCGAGTTCCTCGCCCGCCGCGAGAGCGTCGAGCGGGTCATGGTCGTGCGCCAGCACGGCGACCGCACGCAGATCGGCGTCCTCGAGGACGGCGTGCTCGCCGAGCACTACGTCTCCCGCGAGACGACCTCGACGATGGTCGGCAATGTCTACCTCGGCCGGGTGCAGAACGTGCTGCCGAGCATGGAGGCCGCCTTCATCGACATCGGCAAGGGCCGCAACGCCGTGCTCTACGCCGGCGAGGTCAACTGGGAGGCGCAGGGCGTCGGCAACGGCCAGGCCCGACGGATCGAGAATGCGCTGTCCGCCGGCGACTCCGTGCTCGTCCAGGTGACGAAGGACCCGATCGGCCACAAGGGCGCCCGCCTCACCTCGCAGATCTCCCTGCCGGGCCGCTACGTCGTCTACGTGCCGGGCGGCAGCATGACCGGCATCTCGCGCAAGCTGCCCGACACCGAGCGCTCGCGCCTCAAGGGCATCCTCAAGCAGGTCGTCCCCGACCACTCCGGCGTCATCGTGCGCACGGCGGCCGAGGGCGCCTCCGAGGCCGAGCTGACCGCCGACGTCGAGCGGCTCACCCGCGCCTGGGACAAGATCAGCTCCAAGGCCGAGAGCAAGAAGGGCAAGAAGGGCTCCGCCGGCGGCGCGCCCGTCCTGCTCCACGCCGAGCCCGACATGACCGTGCGGGTCATCCGTGACATCTTCAACGAGGACTTCGCCCGCATGGTCGTCGCCGGCGAGGGCGCCTGGCGCGAGATCAAGGGCTACGTCGACGACGTGGCGCCCGACCTGTCCGAGCGCCTCGAGCGCTGGACCGGGGACGGTGACGTCTTCGCCGCGCACCGCATCGACGAGGCGATCGCCAAGGCGATGGACCGCAAGGTCTGGCTGCCGTCCGGCGGCTCGCTCGTCATCGACCGCACCGAGGCGATGACGGTCATCGACGTCAACACCGGCAAGTTCACCGGCTCCGGGGGCAACCTCGAGGAGACGGTGACGAAGAACAACCTCGAGGCCGCGGAGGAGATCGTGCGCCAGCTGCGGCTGCGCGACATCGGCGGCATCATCGTCGTCGACTTCATCGACATGGTCCTCGAGGCCAACCGCGACCTCGTCGTGCGCCGCCTGCTCGAGTGCCTGGGCCGCGACCGCACGAAGCACCAGGTCGCCGAGGTCACCTCGCTCGGCCTGGTCCAGATGACCCGCAAGCGGGTCGGCTCCGGCCTCATCGAGGTCTTCTCCACCGAGTGCGAGCACTGCCACGGCCGCGGGATCATCGTCTCCAACGAGCCGGTGGCCCACGACCCGGGCGGTCACGCCGGGGGCGACCACGGCGGCAACCACGGTGGCGGCAAGTCCCGTCGCGGCCGGTCGAAGGGGGACAAGGAGTCCTCGCAGCAGCGGCCGGAGCCGGTCGAGGAGTCGACGACGCCAACGGCCGCACCGCGGCCCAGATCGCGGCGGCGGCCCACGCCGCGGCGATCAAGAACATCCGCCGGAGAGCCGGGCGAGGACGACGTCGCGCAGATCGCGCAGACCGAGGCCGAGGTCGCCGACCGAGCCGACGCCCCGAGCCGACCCGGACGCC
>NZ_JBNFOF010000214.1:0-5189 GCF_057364645.1 Janibacter sp. CFPM2_SD2 | reverse complement strand
GGCCGCCGGCGCGACGCCCCCAGCAGAGCGTGACGCCGGCGTCGATGCCAGCGGTGGCGGTAGCGGGAGCAGGGGTCTCGTCAGGCCTCACCAGCACGCCACCGTCCGCCCGTAGCGGCCGGGAGGACATCCCCTCGCCGGCGGTGGCTAGGGTGGCGCCCGTGCGTATCGCGACCTGGAACGTCAACTCCATCCGCTCCCGCGTCGACCGCGTCGAGGCCTGGCTGCAGCGCAGCGATGTCGACGTGCTCGCCATCCAGGAGACGAAGGCGAAGGAGGAGCAGTTCCCCTTCGACCGCTTCCGCGACCTCGGCTACGAGGTGGCCCACCACGGCGTCAACCAGTGGAACGGCGTGGCGATCCTCTCCCGGGTCGGGCTCGAGGACGTGGCGATCGGCTTCGACGGCGACCCCGGCTTCGGCGATCCGGTGGCCCCCGAGGCACGCTCGATCGGCGCGACCTGTGGCGGCGTGCGGGTCTGGTCCCTCTACGTGCCCAACGGCCGCACCCTCGAGGACCCGCACATGGCCTACAAGCTCGAGTGGCTGGCCCGGCTGCGTGACCGCGCCGTCGAGTGGGCCGCCGACGGCACCCCCGTCGCCCTCTGCGGCGACTGGAACGTCGCGCCCCAGGACGAGGACGTGTGGTCGATGGAGTACTTCGCCGACAAGACCCACGTCTCCCCGCCGGAGCGGGCCGCCTTCCACGCCTTCCTCGACGCGGGCTTCACCGACGTCGTGCGCCCGCACGCCCCCGGCCCCGGCACCTACACCTACTGGGACTACCAGCAGCTCGCCTTCCCCAAGCGCCGCGGCATGCGCATCGACTTCGTCCTCGGGTCGGCGTCCTTCGCCGAGCGGGTGAGCGGCGCGGCGATCGACCGCGAGGAGCGCAAGGGCAAGGGCGCGAGCGACCACGCGCCGGTCATCGTCGGTCTCGACGGCGACGACGGTGCGGCCGTGGACAAGCCGGTCGAAGGGAGCCCCGCCCGGTGAGTGCCGACCCGCGCCTGAGCACGGTCCTCGCCCCGGACGGAGCCCGCATCGCGGTCCGTGAGCACGCGGCTCCTGCCGGCACCGCCGAGGGCCCGACCCTCGTCCTCGCCCACGGCTGGTGCCTCGCCGCCGAGACCTGGGACCGGGTCGTCGCGGAGCTGCAGGCCCGGCGCCCGCACCTGCGGGTCATCACCTACGACCAACCCGGGCACGGCTCTCCACGCCCGGCCACGACCGGCAGGTCAGCCTGCTCGACCTCGGCGCCACCCTGCGCGAGGTCATCGCCGAGACGGCTCCCGAGGGTGATGTCGTCCTCGGAGGTCACTCGATGGGCGGCATGACCGTCATGGCGCTCGCACAGGTCGCGCCCGAGCTCTTCGCCGAGCGGGTGCGCGGCGCCGCGCTCGTCGGCACGGCCTCGTGGCTCGGCACTCGGCGCCCGATCCCCGGCGAGGGCATCGCCATGGCCGTGCTCGGCCGTCTCCCCGCGGCACCCGCGGCCTGCCGACGACCCCGCGCCTCACCGCGGCCAACCTCTTCGGCACCGACCCCGACCCGCAGGCCGTGCGCACGACCGGTCGGCTGACGAGCCGCACCCGGGCCAATGTCGTCGCCGACTGGCACCGCGCGATCGGTGAGCTCGACTTCCGCGACCACCTCGCCCCCTTCGCCGGGGTCCGCACGGTCGTGCTCACCGGCGCCCGCGACCGGCTGACGCCCGTCTCCGCAGGTCGGCGGCTGGCCGCGGGGATCCCCGGTGCCGACTTCTGGTCGGTGCCCCGGGTCGGCCACATGATCACCTACGAGGCGCCGCGGCTCGTCGCCGACAAGATCGAGCTACTCCTCGACGCCCCAGCTGCGAGCGATCGAGCCTGAGCCCTCGCGGCGCCGCACGCCCAGGCAGACCAGGGCGAGCAGCGCGCCGAGCGCGGCGGAGCCCGCTGCGCCGATGAAGACGGTGTGCACCTGCAGCAGCGCAGCGTCGAGCAGCGCCTGCGCGTCGGTCTGCTGCTCGCGCGGCAGGGCGTCGACCGCCTCGTAGTAGCGGTGCAGGCCGACCCCGGTGAGCAGGGCGAGGCCGACGACCATCCCGACCATCCGGCTGACGACGACGAGGCTGCTCGCCGTGCCGTGGGCGTGCTGCGGTGCGTCGGCGAGCGCCGCGTCGTTGACCGGCGCGAGCGCCATGCCCAGGCCGAATCCGACGACCGCGAGCGTCACCGTGGCCGAGACCTGGGCGAGCGAGTCGTGCCCCCAGCCAGACATGACGAGCAGACCGACGGCGGCCAGGGCCAGCCCGACGCCGGCGGACAGGCCGTCGCCGACCCACCGCAGCACCCAGCCGCCGACGAGCGCCCCGACGGGCACGGCGACGAGGAACTTCACCAGCTCCATCGCCGCGTCGGTCTGCGTCCCGTCGGTCGTCAGCCGGGAGAAGAGCGGGACGTCGACGACGACGGCGACGAGCACGCCGACGAGCAGCGAGATCGCCAGTGCCCAGCCGGTGCGGCCGCGCACCGTGCCGCGCGGCACGAGCGGCGAGGGCGCGGTGCGGTGGCGCCAGACGTAGAGCAGCAGCGCGACGACGGCCACGGGCAGCAGGGCGTAGCCGAGCGGCCCGACGACCTCGCTCTCGGGATCGGCGGAGCTGAAGGTCAGCACGACGCAGCCCAGGGCGTGCCGAGCAGGAGCGCGCCGGGCAGGTCGCTCTCGCGCAGCGGCGGCCACCAGCTGCGCACCGTGAGCACCCCGACGAGCAGCGCGAGCGCGAGGGTCACGAGCCCGATCGGCGTGGCCAGCCGGCTGTCCCCGGCGAAGGGGACGAAGGGCAGCCCGAGGTAGACGTCGGTCGCCAGCGCCCGCGGCGCGGCGAGGGTGAGCCAGAGCAGGCCGACCGTGACGACCCCCAGCCCCGTGGTCACCAGCCGAGGACGAAGGGGGCGAGTCTCCCCCTTCGCGCTGCGGGTCACAGCCGCGATGGCCACCCACAGCAGCACGCCGAGCACGACGTTGAGCCAGAAGATCGCCCGCCAGTCGGCGACGAGCAGGACCGCCGCGCCGAGGAGCGGGCCGAGCACCGAGCCGAGCTCCTGGACCGCGCCGACGACACCGAGCGGCATCCCCCTTCGTCCCGGCGGCCACAGGTCGGCGACGAGGGCGAGCGTGGCGGGCACGAGCCCGCCGCCGCCGACGCCCTGGACGATGCGGCCGGCGACGAGGATGTCGAGGTCGACGGCCAGGGCGGTGATGCCCGAGCCGACGACGAAGACGACGAGGCAGCCGAGGAGGATGCGCGACCGGGAGACGAGGTCGGCGAGGCGGCCGATGAGCGGCAGGACGGCGATGTAGCCGAGCAGGAAGCCGGAGATGATCGGCGCCGCGCGCTGCAGGTTGTCCAGGCCCAGGCCGACGCCGCTCATCATGTCGGTGAGCGCGAGCACGACGACATAGGTGTCGGCCGCGGCGAGCGCGACCGCGGTGGAGGCGAGGGCGAGCAGGACCCGCGGGTTGGTGCGGGCGGCGGTGGTGACGGGCGTCGTCACGTCAGGAGGAGGGCTTGGTGATCTCGACGTCCTTGCCGTAGTCCGAGAGCTCGAGCGTGTAGGTCGTCTCCGACTCCTTGTAGAAGTCACCGGTGATCTCGACCTGCCGCAGCTCGCCGCTGTCGGGCTCGATGCCGTAGGTGACGTCGAAGTCCTCGCCCCCCTCGGCGAGCCCGAAGAGCCGCTCGATGTCGGCCTTGGGCACGGTGCCGGTGTACTCCTGCAGCACGGTGTCGCCGTCGCGGGTCTTCTCGCCCGCCTTGGCGCCCTCCGTGTGCTCGAGGATCTGGTCGACACCGCTGCCGGTGCGGAAGAACTCGGCGGGGTTGGGGGCGCCGAGGTCCTTCATGTCCACGGGGTTGAAGTCCTTGGTGAAGAAGGACATCCACGTCTTGTCGTCGATGGCGATGATCTCGACGCCCGCGGAGGCGCCGTCGATGACGCCGGTGACCTGGCCCTGGAACTTCGGGGTCGTCGTGTCGACGATGCCCGAGCCGTTGGCCGCCGAGACCCCGTTGCGCCCCTTGGGGATCGCCGAGGACTTCAGGTCGAAGGCCACCGTCCCCGAGTCGACAAAGGTCGTGCGGGCCGCGTCGAGGGCTTCCTTGGGCGGGGTCGCCTCCTCGAAGGCCGAGCACCCCGCGGTCAGGGTGAGCACGAGGGGCACGGCGGCAAGGAGGGAGCGTCGTCGCATGGCCGCCAACCTAACCGCTGGGTGGCCCACGGGGCGAGGACCGTGACATACCTCCCCGGTCACGCGGCGTCGGCTCACCAGAGCCGGCTCGTGGCCACGCGCAGCGCGGGCAGGGAGGCCGCCCGCAGCACCTGACCGCGCAGGTGGCGACGACGGGCGAAGGCGCGGGGGTGCCCCCCTTCGTCCGTGGCGGTGGACCGCGTCGGCCAGCGCCACGGCGTCAGCGAGCGCCTCGTTGGCCCCGCGCCCGAGGTTGGGGCTCATCGCATGGGTCGCGTCGCCGATGACGACGAGGGCGTCGTCGACCGGGGTCCGCAGCGGCGGGGCGAGCAGGACGCGCTGGGCGTCGGCTGCGTCACCGACGGCCGCGAGGACCTCGCCGACACGCCTGTCCCAGTCGGCGAGACGACCGCGGACCAGGGCGACGGCGTCGTCGCGATCGACCTTGACGCCCCGGTGGTCGCCGCGCACGGCGGCGAACCACGCTGCGCCCTGCGGGCCGGGCGTCACCCCGAAGAGCCCGCCGCGCCCCCACCACTCGGTGGCGGTCGTGACGGGTGGGCCCGGCAGGTGACCGCGCAGCGCGATCCAGTCGGTGACGACCGGGCGCGACCCGGCCCACGTGTGCTGGCGCACGGCCGAGCGCACGCCGTCGCGCCGACGACGAGGTCGGCACCGGTGCTGCTGGCCAGGGCCCGAGGGTCGGTGACCAGCTCGGTGAGCCGGGTGACCGAAGGGGGGATCGCCGCCTCGAGCGCCACCACGAGATCCGGGCGTGGGACGAACCACAGACGCGGCGCACCGTGCCCGGCCGACCGCAGCTCGTGGATCGGCCGGCCGTCGGAGCGGCGCAGGGCGCCCCGGTGACCGGCAGGGAGGTCCGGCGGGTCGCCTCGCCGACACCGATCGCGTCGAGGGCATCGCGGCCCCCGCGCCAGAGGGCGAGGACGGTGCCGG
>NZ_JBNFOF010000213.1:0-5283 GCF_057364645.1 Janibacter sp. CFPM2_SD2 | reverse complement strand
TCACGGTCGACATCGGCGACCTCGGTGCGGTGTGGCTCGGCGGGCAGACGATCGCGGCCCGGGCGGCCGCCGGCTACGTCACAGGTGACCCGGCCGCGATCGCGGCGCTCGACGCCGCGCTGCGCACGCCGGTCGGGCCGGTGACGACGATCGACTTCTGAGGGGCCACGTATCCTGACACCCATGCCCGTCCCCCTTCGCGAACCCGCGTCCGCGGAGGACCTGCACTACCCCGAGGACCTGCCGGTCGTCGCGCGCAAGGACGACATCGCCGCGGCGATGCGCGAGCACCAGGTCGTCATCGTCGCGGGGGAGACGGGGTCCGGCAAGACGACCCAGCTGCCCAAGATCGCGCTCGAGATCGGTCGTGGTCGCGAGGGGCAGATCGGCCACACCCAGCCGCGTCGCATTGCCGCCCGCTCGGTGGCCGAGCGCATCGCCGAGGAGCTGCGGGTCGACCTCGGTGGTCTCGTCGGCTACCAGGTGCGCTTCGCCGACCACAGCAGCGACAGCACGGCGGTCAAGGTGATGACCGACGGCATCCTGCTGGGCGAGATGCAGCGCGACCGCGACCTGCGCCGCTACGACACGATCATCATCGACGAGGCCCACGAGCGCTCGCTCAACATCGACTTCATCCTCGGCTACCTCAAGCAGCTGCTGCCGCGTCGCCCGGACCTCAAGGTCGTCATCACCTCGGCGACGATCGACCCGGAGCGCTTCGCCGCCCACTTCAGCGACGAGCAGGGCGAGCCCGCGCCGATCATCGAGGTGTCGGCCGGACCTACCCCGTCGAGGTGCGCTACCGCCCGCTCGGAGAAGAAGACGGCGAGGACGGCGGAGTCGATGGAGACGTCGACCAGGTGACCGGCATCTGCCGGGCGGTCGAGGAGCTGTGGACCGAGCCCGAGTCCGGCGGCCCGCGCGATGCCCTCGTCTTCCTCAGCGGCGAGCGCGAGATCCGCGACGCGCAGGACGCCCTGACCGGGATGAACCTGCCGGACACCGAGATCATCCCGCTCTACGCCAGGCTCTCCGCGGCCGAGCAGCACCGCGTCTTCGCCCCGCACTCCGGGCGCCGGATCGTGCTGTCCACCAACGTCGCCGAGACCTCGCTGACGGTCCCGGGCATCCGCTACGTCATCGACACCGGCACCGCGCGCATCTCCCGCTACAACCAGCGGACCAAGGTGCAGCGCCTGCCGATCGAGCGCATCTCGCAGGCCTCGGCCAACCAGCGCTCCGGCCGCTGCGGTCGCGTCGCCGAGGGCGTGTGCATCCGGCTGTACTCGCAGGAGGACTTCGAGGCCCGGCCGGAGTTCACCGACCCCGAGATCCTGCGGACCAACCTCGCGAGCGTCATCCTCCAGATGACCGCGCTGGGCCTGGGCGACGTCGCACGCTTCCCCTTCGTCGAGCCGCCGGACTCCCGTCAGATCACCGACGGTGTCCGCCTGCTGCAGGAGCTGCAGGCCTTCGACACGGAGCACCGGGCGAAGGGGGCGCGTCGCCTCACCCCGACCGGACGGACCCTCGCCCGCCTGCCCGTCGACCCCAAGCTCGGCCGCATGCTCATCGAGGCCGACCGACTCGGCTGCACCACCGAGGTCCTCGTCATCGTCGCCGCGATGTCGATCCAGGACCCCCGTGAGCGGCCGACCGAGCAGCGGGCCCAGGCCGACCAGCAGCACGCCCGCTTCCGCCAGGAGGGGTCCGACTTCGCGAGCTGGTGGAACCTCTGGGTCTACCTCAAGGACCAGCAGAAGGCCTTGTCCGGCAGCGCCTTCCGCCGCATGTGCAAGCGCGAGTACATCCACTTCCTGCGCACCCGCGAGTGGCAGGACCTGCACAGCCAGCTCGTGCGCGCCGCCAAGCAGTGCAAGATCGACACCCGCCAGCGCACCTCGGCCCCCGACGCCGAGCCCGACTGGGACCGCGTGCACCAGGCGCTGCTCACCGGGCTGCTCAGCCACATCGGCCTGCGCGACGAGGAGAAGCGCGACTACCTCGGTGCCCGGGGAGCCCGATTTTCCATCCAGCCGGGCACGACGAACTTCCGGCGGCAACCCCCCTTCGTCATGGCGGGGGAGCTCGTCGAGACCAGCCGGCTGTGGGCCCGCTCGACCGCTCGCATCGACCCCGTGTGGGCCGAGCGGGCCGGCGCGCACCTCGTCAAGCGGACCTACTCGGAGCCGCGCTGGAGCAAGAAGGCCGCGTCGGTCATGGCGACCGAGCGGGTGACGCTCTTCGGGGTGCCGCTCGTCGTCGGCCGCGCCGTCTCCTACGGCAAGATCGACCCGGTCACGAGCCGTGAGCTCTTCATCCGGCACGCGCTCGTCGAGGGGGAGTGGGACGGCCGGCACGAGTTCCTCACGACCAACCGCAAGCTCGTGCGCCGGCTCGAGGCGCTCGAGGAGCGCGCCCGCCGACGCGACCTGCTCGTCGACGAGCAGGACGTCGTCGACTTCTACGACGCCCGCCTGCCCGACACCATCGTCTCCGGGGCGCACTTCGACAGCTGGTGGAAGACAGCTCGCCACGAGCAGCCCGAGCTGCTCACCCTCACCGAGGAGCTGCTCACCCGCGACGACGCCGAGCAGGTCGACGGCCGCGACTACCCCCGCCGCTGGCGCACCGACGGTCTCGAGCTCGTCGTCACGTACCAGTTCGAGCCCGGCACCGAGGACGACGGCGTCACCGTCCACGTGCCCGTCGCGCTGCTCAACCAGCTGACCGCCGAGGGCTTCGACTGGCAGGTGCCCGGGCTGCGCGCCGACCTCGTCACGGCGCTCATCAAGTCGCTGCCCAAGGCCACCCGCCGCCACCTCGTCCCCGCGCCCGACCACGCCCGCGCCGCGCTCGCCGAGCTCGACCCCGACGCCGGCACCTCGATCACCGAGCAGCTGTCGAGCGTGCTCGGGCGCCGGGCCGGCATCCGCATCGACGAGGGGGAGTGGGACTGGTCGAAGGTGCCCGACCACCTGCGCGTCACCTTCGCCGTCGAGGACTCGCGGCGTCGTCGACTCGGCCGGGGCAAGGACCTCGAGGCGCTCCGCGAGAGCCTCGCCGGCCACGTCCAGCAGGGCATGTCGCGCGCCGGTGCCTCCATCGAGCGCACCGGTCTGACGACATGGGACCTCGACGAGCTGCCCGCGACCTTCACGACCAAGACCGGCAAGCACACCGTCGTCGGCTACCCGGCCCTCGTGGACGACGGGAGCAGCGTCGCCATCCGCGTGCTGCCCGACGAGCAGCAGGCCGTCGCGGCCCACACCGCCGGCGTGCGCCGCCTGCTCCTCCTCGGCACCACCCCGCCGTGGAAGCGGGTGCTCGCCCGGCTGACCAATGCGCAGAAGCTCGCCCTCGCCGACAACCCCCACGGCTCCGTCCCGAAGCTGCTCGACGACGCGCTCGCCGCCGCCGTCGACGACATCGTCACCCAGCACGTCACGGGGCCGGTGCGCACGCGCGCGGCCTTCGACGCGGCGCTCGCCGCGACCCGCACGCACGTCGCCCAGCGGGTGCTCACCGCCGTCTCCGAGGTCGAGCCGGTGCTCGGCCAGCGCACCGAGATCATCGCCACCCTCGACCGGATGAGCGCGCCGCGGTCGCGACGACCGTCGCCGACGTGCGGGCCCAGCTCGACGGGCTCGGTGCGCCCCGGCTTCCATCGCCGACACCGGGCTGGCCCGGCTGCCCGACCTGCGGCGCTACCTGCGAGGGATCTCCCTTCGCCTGGAGCGGGCTGCGGACAACCCGCGCCGCGACGGCACCCACCAGGAGGTCGTCGACGGCGTCGAGGGGGCCTATGCCGACCTGCTCGACGCGCTGCCGCCCCTGCGGCGCCGCTCCGCCGACGTCGTCGCCATCGGGTGGATGATCGAGGAGCTGCGCATCTCGCTCTTCGCCCAGTCGATCGGCACCGCGCAGTCCGTCTCGGCCAAGCGGGTGCGGGCGGCGATCGCCGCGATCGAGCGGTAGCCACCGGGCGTGATCCCTTGCGGGGGAATGGTCCCGGCACGTGCGTCGTTGCCACAATGAGTGCTTCACCGACCAGGAGGACCTGACGTGACCGAGCGCCTCTACCGCTACGAGGTCGACACCGACCCCGCGCTGCTCCAGCCCGGGCCGATGATCGTTGCCTTCGACGGCTTCTTCGACGCCGGCATGGCCCAGCGCCTGCTCGTCGACCACCTCCTCGAGGCGGGCGACCCGACCGTCGTCGCGTCCTTCGACGTCGACTCGCTCATCGACTACCGCAGCCGCCGGCCGGTCATCACCTTCGACGCCAACCGCTACACCGACTACGCGGACCCGGCGCTGCTGCTCTACCACCTGCTCGACCGCGACGGGCAGACCTACTACATCCTCACCGGCCCCGAGCCCGACTACCGGTGGGAGGCCGTCGTCGAGTCGGTCATCCGCCTCATGGACGAGTTCGGCATCAGCCTGGCGACGCACGCGCACGGCATCCCGATGGCCGTGCCGCACAGCCGCCCGGTCGGCATGACCGTTCACGGCTCCGACGAGCGCCTCATCGGCGAGCACAAGCCGGTCTTCGGCACCGTCCAGGTGCCCGCCTCCCTGGCGGCCCTGCTCGAGATGCGCCTGGGCGAGAGCGGGCGCGATGCCGTCGGCTTCAGCATCCACGTGCCGCACTACCTCGCGCAGTCGACCTTCCACGACGGTGCGCTCACGGCGCTCAACGCGATCGTCGACTGCACGGGTCTCAACCTGCCCAACGACGCGCTCGCCGAGGCCGCGCGCGAGGGGCGCATGCAGATCGAGCGCGAGATCGAGGACAACGACGAGGTCCGCGAAGCCGTCCAGGCGCTCGAGCGCCAGTACGACGTGCACCTGCGGGGCCTCGAGCGGCCCAGCCTGCTTGCCGGCGAAGGGGAGAAGCTGCCCTCCGCGGACGAGCTCGGCGCGGAGTTCGAGGACTTCCTGCGCACGGTCGACGACTCGGAGCAGTAGCCGCTACTTCGCCTCCGACCACCGGCGCACGACCGAGGTGTCGGCGACGAAGCGCACCTGATCGCCGCCGAGCCAGCGCCGGGCCGCGTCGGTCAGCGCGCGGTCGACGAGTGCCGCCGCCTCCTCGGCGTGCTCCAACGGCACGTGGACGAGCAGCTCGTCGTGCAGGCAGAGCACGATGCGTCCCTGCAGCGGGCGGACCGCGACGCGCACCGTCGCCGCCCATGCCTTGAAGAGCTCGGCGGCCGAGCCCTGGATGACGGCATTGCGCGCGAAGCGCCCGCGGGCCGCGGCCAGGCCCTCGCG
>NZ_JBNFOF010000212.1:0-5286 GCF_057364645.1 Janibacter sp. CFPM2_SD2 | reverse complement strand
ACCACGTCCTTCCCCTGCGGGCGCGTGACGGGGGAGTGCTCGTGCGGCGCGGGCACACCGAGGCGGCCGTCGACCTCTGGCCGGCTCGCCGGCCGCCGCCCCGCCGGCGTCATCTGCGAGGTCGTCGAGGAGGACGGCTCGATGTCGCGGCTGCCGCAGCTGCGCCGGCTCGCCGACGAGCGAGGCTGGCCGCTCGTGAGCATCGCCGACCTCGTCGACCTGCGCCGCCGCACCGAGGCGCTCGTCGAGCGGGTCGTCTCGACGCGGCTGCCCACGGCGCACGGCGAGTTCACCGCCCACGGCTACCGCAGCGGTGTCGACGGCAGCGAGCACATCGCGCTCGTCCACGGCGACATCAGCGAGGGCACCCCCCTCGTGCGGGTGCACAGCGAGTGCCTGACCGGAGACGTCTTCGGCTCCAAGCGCTGCGACTGCGGCCCGCAGCTCGAGGCGGCCCAGTCGGCCGTCGTGCGGGCCGGGGCCGGCGTCATCGTCTACGTCCGCGGCCACGAGGGTCGCGGCATCGGGCTCGTCGACAAGCTGCGCGCCTACGCCGCCCAGGACGCCGGCGCCGACACCGTCGACGCCAACTCCGAGCTCGGCCTGCCCGTCGACGCGCGGGACTACACGCACGCCGCCCAGGTGCTGCGCGACCTCGGCCTGACCCGGGTGCGGCTGCTGAGCAACAACCCGGCGAAGGTCGAGGCCCTCACCGGCCTGGGCGTCGAAGTCGCCGGCCGCGAGCCGCTGCCGCCGAGCATCACGAGCGACAACCTGCACTACCTGCGCACCAAGCGCGACCGGATGGGCCACGACCTCCCGTGGCTGCCGGACACCGACGAAGGGAGCACCCGATGAGCGGGCACGGAGCACCACGGATCGACCTCGGCGACGCCGCCGACCTGAGCGTCGCAGTCGTCGCGTCGAGCTGGCACACCCAGGTGATGGACGGCCTGGTCGCCGGGGCGCAGGGCGCCCTCGCGGAGGCAGGCATCGAGCCGACGCTCGTGCGCGTGCCGGGGAGCTTCGAGCTGCCGGTCGTCGCCGCCGAGCTGGCCCGCCCGCACGACGCGGTCGTCGCCCTCGGCGTCGTCATCCGCGGCGGGACCCCGCACTTCGACTACGTGTGCGCGGCCGCGACCGACGGGCTCTCCCGGGTCGCGATCGACTCGGGCACGCCCGTGGGATTCGGCCTGCTGACCTGCGACGACGACGCCCAGGCGCTCGACCGCGCGGGCCTGCCCGGCTCGCGCGAGGACAAGGGACGTGAGGCTGCGGAGGCGGCCGTCTCGACGGCCCGGATCCTGCGCGGCCTGGCGCGGGTGAGACACCCCGTGCGGGTGGGTGACGCACACCACACCCGCACCGTGAGGGCCGGGGGCTACCGCCGCTCGCGCGGCGGCCCTAACCTGTCACTCGCAGCGCCGACCCGGTCGATCCCCCCTGCTCCCGGGTCGGCGCTGTCTGCACGATCAGGGCGTCGACGTGGCCGGCGAGTCGGTCGCGACCTCGGCCCGGCCGAGCGCGGTGTCGGCCACCCGCTCCATCTCGTCGACCGTGTAGGTCATGCCCTCGACCTCGGCGACCGACATGTAGGTGAGCGAGCTGCCCCGTGTGGCCTCGATCCACCAGTAGGTCGCGCCGGCGTCGTCGGAGAGGTGCCAGAAGCGGTAGCGCACGTCCTCGGACTTCGGCCGGGTGATCGTCTGGGTGACGTGGTAGGTGCCCTCGCACCGGGTGACGGCCTCGTCGACGGCCTCGGTCGGCGCCGCGGCGCGTCGGCCGTGCCGATCCACTGGCCGGCGACGACGGTGCCCCCGGCGAGGGTCGCGGTGCTGCGGTCCCAGCTGCCGGTCGTGGGCGTCTCGAAGCACTGACCCTGCGGGTCGGTGCTGCCCTCGGTGCTCGTCACGTCGAGCCCGAGCGCGCCGGACCAGTCGCGCGAGCCGAGCATCCGGATCGGCTCCTGGCTGGTCACGGTGGTCGTCCCGGCGGGAGCCGTGCCCGTGCCCTGCTGGTCGCGGACGACGAGGGCGACGGAGGTGGCGACGACCGCGGCGGCTGCGACACCGGCGATCGCGCCGAGGACGCGGCGACGACGCGATGACAGCGGCACGACGGTGCCGCCGGTGAGGCGCTCGCCGTCACGGCCCTCGGCGCGGGCGCGGACGAAGGCCGGCTCCGGCAGCGGCTCGGAGCGCACGTCGTCCATGAGCGACATGAGGGCAGCTCGCACGAGCTCGTCGTCCTCGGGGTCCCACGTGGGTCGTGACGATCAGTCATCGTGGGCCTCCTTGTCGGCGAGGATCTTGGCGAGCTGCGCGCGCCCGCGGTGCAGGCGCGCCTTGATGGTGCCCGGCGGGGTGCCGGTCTGTCGGGAGATCTCCTCGACCGACATGTCGGTGAGGTAGTGGAGCGCGAGCGTCTCGCGCACGTCGGGGCCGAGGGTCCGCAGGGCAGCGACCACCGCCACCCGGTCCTCCGTGGGACCGGCTGGTGCCGGGGTCTCGCCGTGGCGTTCCATCGCCTTCGACCGGTTGGTGTCCTTGCGCCATGCAGAGATCGCGATGCGTCTGGCCACGGTTCGAACCCAGGCGCCCGGCTCGTCCGTGGCGCGGACCTGGTCCCACCGCTGCCACGCCCTGGCGAAGGCCTCCTGGGTGGAGTCCCGCGCCAGCTCGAGGTCACCCGTCGATGCATAGACGAGGTGAACCACGCGCTGTGCCGTGGAGCGGTAGAAGTCGTCGAACTCGGCCTCCGCCGAGGCGTTGCCTCCCTTCATTCACCCCTCCAGACGCGTCAAGGGGGCACTCGGTTGCCCCCGATCCCGAAATCTTTTCGTGACCCCCGGCTTGCCTCCACCACCGGCCCCGCGTCGTCGGTGACGATGGGGGCGTGACGGTGATCGAGATGATCCGGTCGGCCACGACCGGGGAAGACGCTACCGCCCGACGCCCCGATGTGCGGGCTCTGGGCGGCGGCGCGGCGACCGCGCTCGCCGGCTGGTGCGTCACCGTCGTGCTCGTCCTCCTCGCGGGCCTCGCCGTCCCGCGGGCCTCTGCCGGCGTGGGAGAGGTGCTCGGGGCCGGCAGCCTCCTGTGGCTCGTCCTCGGCGGTGCTCGCCTGCACATCGGTGAGGGCGTCCTCGCGCTCACGCCGCTGCTCGGCCCGCTGCTGCTCGTCCTCGCGGCCCGCACCGGTGCCCGCCGCCTGCTGCCCGAGGCCCCGGACCTGCGGCTGCAGGGCGCCTGGCTCGGCGGCTACGCCGGCGTCGGCCTCCTCGCGGCCCTGCTCGGGCTGCTCTCGCCGGTCGGCCCCGGCTGGCTCAGCCTGCTGCTGCCCCTCGTCGCCCTCCCGGCCCTCGGCCTGGCGCTGGCGCACGGCCTGCCCGATCCGCTCCTCGAGCGCTGGGACCAGGCGCCGCTGTCGCTGCGGCGTGGCCTGCTTCCCGGGGCGAAGGGGGCGGCTGCCCTCCTCGTGCTCGGCGCGGCTCTCGTCGTCGTCGCGACCCTCATCCACATCGGCCGGGTGGCGCACATCCAGTCCGAGCTCGACGCCGGGATCTTCGGCGGGCTGCTGCTCGTCGTCCTCCAGATCGGGCTGCTGCCCAACCTCGGCATCTGGGCGCTGTCCCTCGCTGCGGGGCCCGGCTTCGCGACGACGGGCGGGGCGATGACGACGTGGTCGGGGGCGGAGACCGGCTTGCTGCCGATGGTGCCGGTGCTCGCCGCCCAGCCGCAGCCGGGCGACCTGCCGTGGGTGACCCACCTGCTCGTGCTGTTGCCCCTGCTCGTCGGCGGACTCGTCGGTCGGTGGGCCCTCGCCGAGGTGCCGCGCCTGGCGCCCACCCAGACCAAGCTCGCCGCCGTGCTCGCCGCTGTCGTCGTCGCCGCCCTCGGTGTCGTCCTGCTCGACGCCCTCGGCGGCGGGTCGATCGGCGCGGTGCGGCTGAGCGACATCGGCGCCCCCGCGCTGCCGCTGCTGCTCGCGCTCCTCGTCGAGCTCGCCCCTCGGCGCCCTGGCCGTCGCCGCGCGCGACTGGTGGCAGCTGCGCCGCTGAGCGGACCTCCCTTCGCGCTGGCGGGTCGGGACCGCGTCGACGGCTAAGGGCCTCGGCCGCGCACCGCCAAGGTTCGGCAGGGTTGGCGGCCCGAAACGTCGCAAAACCCTAGGGTTGTGCAGGGTTCGTGGTCCGCCGCTTCGCACACCCCAGGGTTTGGCCCGTGACCGATCCGTGATGCAACCGGACGGCGGCGACGACCGTCTGGTGGGGTGAGCGGCCCCGCAGGGGGTGCCGCAGAGACAGGGGACACTCCGATGAACCGCACGACCCGACCGATCATGACCGCCGCGGCCAGCGTCTTCGCCGCGCTCTCGCTCGCCGCCTGCGGCGGCGGGGCCGAGGGCGCCGGGGACCAGCCCTCGCAGACGACGGTGACCCACAGCTCGCAGACGACGACCTCGTCGACGACGACGAGACGGCCGCGCCGGCGAGCACCACCTCGCCCGCGGCGCCGGGACGCCAGCGCTACCGAGCAGCACCACCGCGTCGGCCGCGCCCGGCGAGGAGAGCGAGACCGGCACGCAGACCCCGGCCGGGAGCGCCCGTCGACCGGGGACCCGGGCGAGCCCGAGATCCCGGGTGCCAACCGCCTCGGGCACAAGACCTCCCAGGCGGGCTTCGTCACGCCGAGCGGCAAGATCGCCTGCACCTACTACGCCATGGGTACCAACGAGTTCGCCCGCTGCGACCTGCGCTCCGGCAGCCTGCCCGTGCCGCAGGAGCTCAAGGACGACTGCGAGTTCGACATGGGCGGCAGCATGATCGTCGACACCAAGGCGCCCGACCCAACTGCGTCAGCGATGTCACCGCGGTGCAGTCGACCGCGCAGGCCCAGGAGGCCCGCTGGTGGACCCCCGAGCTGGGCGCCACCGCCAACGACGAGGCGATCCTGCCCTACAACTACAGCGTCGGCGTGAGCATGACGCGCTGCGAGAGCCGGCCGACGGGCGTGACCTGCCGGGTCGGCGACCACGGCTTCCGGATCAACGACTCCTCCTACACCACCTGGTGACGCTCGCCGGAGCAGGACGAGGGGCGCTCGCCCACGCGACCTAGACTCGCGGGGTGAGCGCCCCCCTTCGTCTCGTCGTCCTCGTCTCCGGCTCCGGCACCCTCCTGCAGGCCCTGCTCGACGCCCCAGACCGCCGGCACCCCTGCCCCGCGCAGGTCGCGCCGTCGGCGCCGACCAGGAGTGCGGTCGGCCTCGAGCGGCGGCGCGCCGG
>NZ_JBNFOF010000211.1:0-5295 GCF_057364645.1 Janibacter sp. CFPM2_SD2 | reverse complement strand
GGCCGACGCCGCGCACGGGGCGTCCACCCCCCTTCGGCACGACCCCTGCGACCAGGCTCCCGCCGACCAGCCGGCCAGCGCGCAGACCCCGGCCGTCTCCGGGCGGCTTCCGGCACCGCCGGGGCAGCCGCATCGACCGCGAGCGCCGAGGAGGGCTCCGCCGACCCGGTGCTCGTCGGCGACCCGGCCGACGAGTGGGGCAGCACGGTCCTCGGGCTGTCCGGCATCACCGCCGCCGGCCTGCTGACCCTCGTCGAGCGGGCCCGCCGCCGGCGCGCTGCCCGCCTGACCCGCCCCACCGACGAGGCGGTCAACGACCTCGAGCGCGAGCTCGCGCTCGTCGCCGACGTCCACACGGTCGACACCGTCGACATCGCCCTGCGGCACATCTCCGTCGCCGCCCGTGAGGCCGGCGCGCGCTGCCCGGTCTGCGCTCGGTGCGGATCGGTCGCCAGCAGCTCGACGTCCAGCTCGCCGACCCGATGCGGCTGCCCGCGCCCTGGACCTCCACCGCCGACCCCCGGCTGTGGACCCTCGCCGTGGACCGCGCCATGACGCTCGACCCGCAGATGCTCGTCACCGAGCCGGCACCCTTCCCCGCCCTCGTCGCCATCGGGCAGGACGACGAGGAGGCGCACGTGCTCGTCAACCTCGCCGACGTGCGCACCTTCGCCGTCGTGGGCGACCCGGCCCGCACCCGCGACACCCTCGCGGCGATGACCCTCTCGCTCGCCTCCGCCCCCTGGGCCGACGCGACGACCGTGACCGTCATCGGCGGGCACCCCGAGCTCACCCGGGCAATCGACTCCCCGCGGGTGCGCTCGGTGCCCGACATGGCGGCCTACACCCTCTCGGTGCAGGTGCAGATCGACCCGACCGCCCGTGAGGTCATCGTCGTCAGCGGCGAGCTCGACGCCCGCGACCGGCGGCGCCTCGACAAGGCGGTCGCCTCCTCACCGCGTGTCGCGCTCGCCCACGCCGCGAGCTCGGTCGCCGACGGCGCCGACTGCCCTGACGATTGCCGACGACACCGACGCCGCGGTCCTCTCCCCCGCCTACCTGCAGGTGCGGCCGGAGCGGCTGACAAGCGCCGACGCCGCCCGCATCGGCTTCCTCTTCGACCTGCTCGCCCCGGCCGAGGACGTGTGGGCACCTGCCGCGGGCGAGCCCGACGCGGCAGCGCTCGCAGGGGTCCCGACCGCCGCCGAGGTCACCCTCGACCCGGCCGACGACCTCGTCGACGACGCGCCCACGATCCGTCGTTCGCAGGTGGCCGACGAGGCGACCAACCCCACCCCGGTCCGCTGGAACACGCCGGTCAACACCCCGGCGGTGCAGACCCCCTTCGAGCCCGGGGAGGACGTCGCGACGGTGCGCCGCACCGCCGGCCTCGACCTCACCTCGCTGGGCACGACGCCCGGGTGGCTCTCCAACCAGATCACCCCGACGCCGGGCACGCCGCTGCCGCCGGTCATCGCCTTCCCCGAGCGGGTGCGCGAGCTCGCCGCACCCACCGACGAGCCCGTGCTGCGCCTGCTCGGCCCGGTCGACATCGACAACGTCGGCGAGGTCGCCGCAGCCCACCGCATGCGCCTCACCGAGCTCGCGGCCTACGTCAGCACGCACCCGCACGCCACCGCCACCGAGATCGACGACGCGATGTGGCCCAACCGCGCGATGCACGACCACTCCCGCGTGCGTGACCGTTCGCTCGCCGGGCTCGGCGCGTGGCTCGGGCCGGAGGAGACCCCGGCCGGTGGCCTTGACGCGGCCCGCGGCATCACGAGCGACTGGCGGCTCTGGCGGGGCCTCGTGCCCGCCGACCCCTCGCACGCCGGCACCGAGCACCTCGAGCAGGCCCTCGGACTGGTGCGCGGGCGTCCCTTCGCCGGGGTCCACCCCCGCCACTACGTGTGGGCGCAGGCGCTGCGCGCGCAGATGATCTTCGCGATCACCACCGCCGCCACCGAGCTCGCCCGCCGCCGCCTCATGGAGGGGCGCTGGGCCGCGGCCTACGACGCGACGGTCGTCGGCCTGACCGTCGAGCCCGGTGTCGAGGCCCTGTGGCGCCTGCAGGTCCTCGCCACCCACGAGCTCGGCGACGCCGACGCCCGCGACGCTGCTGCGGTCGCCTCGGCCGACTGCGGCCGACTCGCCGACCGCGACCTCGAGCCCGCATCCCCGCGAGCTGCTCGCGAGCCTGCCGGAGCTCACCGCGTCGCAGACCCCGACGACCACCCACCACGCCGTCTGATGGAGGCCCGCCGATGACGACCCTGACCCGACTGCTCCCGTGGGAGCGCGTCGTCGCCGTGCTCGGCGTGACGGCGCTCGTGCTCGTCGCCTCGCTCGCCACGGCGCCGCGCAGCGAGGCCGACATCTGCGAGAACTTCAACCTCAGCGCCCGCTGCCGCATCGTCTTCGGCGGGGAGAAGGGCGACGGCAAGGGCGGCGGGGGCAAGGGCCCGACGCGCCCGCCGTGCAACCTCGGCGCTCCCGACTACGAGCGCGTGCCGTGCGACAACGCGGTGGCGGGCTCGTGGAGCAACGAGCGCCAGTGCTACATCATCGAGGCCTCCGACCAGCCCACGCCGGACGACCCGGAGTGGCGACCCAAGGGCAAGCTCTACCAGTGCACGGGCTTCGACTCCGACGGCACGACGCTCATCCTCAAGGACCCGTTCTGGTCCGAGACGCCCCCTCGCACGAGCAACCCCGACGACCTCATCGCCGACCTCGAGACCGCCGTCGGCACCAAGTTCCGGGCGATGTACCCCGGTCTCGCGCCCAACCCCATCGCTGTCGGCCAGGAGTGGACCGGCTCGCGCATGGCGCCGGTCGGCCTGTGGGTGTGGATGTGGCCGCGGACGATGTGGCGCACGCAGTGGGGCCCGATCCAGGCCGAGGCCGAGGGCACGCCCTACTGGGTCAAGGCCGGCGTGACCCACGTGAAGTGGCAGATGGGTGACGGCTCGACGGTCGTCTGCCAGAAGAGCCCGCCCTTCGCACCGTGGATGCGTGACCGCACCCCCGAGTGCGGGCACAAGTACAAGAAGCCGGGCAACTACCGCGTCTTCATCACGACCTACTGGCACATCACCTACGTCGACGCCAACGGTCCCGGCGAGCAGAACATCGAGTTCAAGCAGTCGCTGTGGATCCGCATCGGGGAGAATCAGGTGGTCAACAAGTGACCCGAGCGTCCCGGGTCACCCCGCTCGCCCTCGCCGCGGTCGCGGCGCTCGTGCTCTCCGGGTGCGGCGGTGACGACGACGGCGGGCTCACCCCCGACCTCGTCGACCAGCGCCAGACCACCACGACCGACCCCGACGAGGCGGCCACCGAGGGCGCCCGCACCCGCGTCGGCCAGTGGGTCGACGGGCGCAACACGATCCTCGCCTCACCCGAGAGCTATCGGAGCACGGCGTCCATCGGCTTCGCCGAGGGGCGCGCCTCCTCTGCGCTCATCGCGGAGGCCGGACGCCTCGACATCAAGGGTCAGCGCCGCGAGGGCACGACCGAGATCGTCGGCGAGCTCCAGGTGACGAAGATGGAGCTCGAGCCGAAGCCGAAGAACGGCGTGGCGATCTCCCCCTTCGTCGAGATACGCGCCTGCCTCGACGAGAGCGGGACGAGCCTCGTCAAGGAGAGCGGCGGCACGGTCGCCGGCTCGAAGGGCCGGGGGCCCCGGCCGATGAAGTTCCACGTGAGCAACGACAGCTACCCCAACCCCGACTCGTGGATGGTCTCGTGGACCCAGGAGGTCAAGGGGCACTGCTGACCGGTCGTCACCGGCGCGCGAGCAGCACCACGACGACGGTGACGAGCGAGGCCAGCACGACGAGCGTGTCCGCCCGTCGCCAGGGCGCGGGCTCGGCCCAGGTGCGCCGACCGGCCGAGGCGAAGCCCCGCGCGTCCATCGCGACGGCGAGCGTCGCGGCCATGCCGAGCGAGCGCAGCAGCATGCCGAAGGTCGACGCCCACAGGTGCGCCACCGACCCCGGCCGGCCGCCGCCAGGTCACCGCCCTGGCCCCGCAGCCGCCGCGCCCAGCCCACCTCGGACCACGCTGCACCGAAGGACTGGACCCGCTGCAGGGCGGCGCCGAGCGCCACGACCGGTCGAGCGGGCAGGTGCAGCCGCTGACCGAGGTGGTCGGCGAGGTCGTCCGGGTCGACGAAGCCGAGCAGGATCGCCGACGGCACGACGATGACGAGCAGCCGCAGCGCCGCCGAGACGGCGACCTCGACGTCGTGGGTGCCGAGCAGCCACGTCGACCAGCCCACGCCGAGGGCGCCGACGAGGGCAGGCACGAGCCGCAGGGCCAGCCCCCGCCAGCGACGCGCGGTGGTCCAGCCTGGTCCGGTGCCGGGCAGCGTCGACAGGCCGACGACGGCGCCGACGGCGAGCAGGGCGAGGACGACGAGCGAGACCTGCCAGCCCGGCGAGAGGACCGCGGCGACCATCGGGACGACGGCCGCGGCGAAGAGCGAGAGCGGGCCGCACGCGGAGAGCACCGGCACGAGGGGCCGGCGGGGGTGGGTCGACCCGAGGGCGCCGGACCGTGCGGACCTCGTCGACGAGGGCCACGAGGTCGGGGTCGTGGGTTTGCGGCGACGACGCCGCCGCCCCGGGCACGGTGGGCGGCGAGCAGGCCGGCGACGGCCGCCCAGGTGCCCCGGTCCTGGCCGACGGTCGGTTTCGTCGGCCAGGACGGCAGCCGGGCCGTGCGCGAGGGCCGCGGCGACGGCGAGGCGGCGCTGCTCGCCGCCAGAGAGGGTCTGCGGGTCGGCGCGCTCGAGGTGCGCCAGGCCGAGCACGTCGAGCAGGTGGCCGGGCCGCGCCCCTCGTCGGCCGTGCCGAGGGTGCGGCCGGTGAGCAGGACCTCGTCGAGGACCGTGCGAGCGAGCAGCGCGCTCGAGCTCCACTGCGGCACCCAGCCGAGCAGCTGCGCCACCTCGTCGGCCGGCAGGTCCGCCACCTCGGGAGCGTCGGCTCCCGCGTCGTCGCCGACCACCACCCGCCCCGACGAAGGGGGCACCAGTCCAGCCATCGTGGCCAGCCACGTGCTCTTGCCCCCACCGCTGGGTCCGACGAGCGCCGTGGCCCGGCCCGCGGCGACGGTCAGCGGGGCCTGCGTGACGAGCGCGGTCGTCAGCTCGCTGCGCCCGTCGAGGTGGTTGCGCCGCCGCTCGACCCGCAATGGCTCGGCGGTGAGCACCGGCGTGCCGGGCGCGAGTGCGCCGCGCGCGGGAGCGTCGGGCGCGAGTGCGCCGCGCGCGGGCGCAACGGGGCG
>NZ_JBNFOF010000210.1:0-5392 GCF_057364645.1 Janibacter sp. CFPM2_SD2 | reverse complement strand
TGGGGCGCCGCTGCCGGTGCGCGTCGAGCGACGGCCGGTGGCCCTCGTCCTCGGTGCTGCGGGTATCGCCTTGGCCGTCCTCGGGGTCGCCGAGCGTCAGTCGGCGGGCTCGCTCGTCTCGCAGGTCCTCGGCGCGGTCACGCTCGGGGTGCTGGCTGCGGCGCTGGTGCGTCCGTCGTCCGGTGCGCGCGACGCAGCGCCGGACGCTCCAGCAGGGACCACGACAGGTGCGCCAGACCCACGCTGACGACCGTCACGAGCAGCAGCGTCGCGGCGAAGGGCGCCGCGAAGAGCCGCAGGTCGAGCAGGGCGAAGGTCACCTGCAGCACGAGCACGTGCCACAGGAAGACCCCGTAGGAGATGTCGCCGAGCCACCGGGCGGCTCCGGCCACCGGTGAGCCGGTGATCGTCTCCGCGAGCCCTCGGGTCGTGCCCGCCAGCAGGAGGCACCCGGCGACGAGGCCGTAGAGCAGCTCCGCCGCGAGTGCCTGCGCGGGCGAGGAGTGCTCGATCCCGCGGGGTCCGGCGACCGGCGTCGAGGAGACCAGCCACAGCACCGCGGCGAGGAGCACGAGGGTGCCCGGGCTGGTCCGCACGGCTTCGAGCCACGGGCGCGGGGTGACCACGACCCCGGCCCGCTCCGCCTGCACGACGACCGAGACCGCGGTGCCGACGGCAAACCACGTGGCGTGACCGGCCGCGCTCGTCGCGAGGATGCCGCCCCACCGGCCGTCCGGCACCGCGGCGAGCGTCTGGAGCACAAGCCCGGCGACCGCGATGCCGGCGCAGACCGACAGGAGCCGACGGGCGACCGTCGCGGGGCGGCGCCGCGCACCACGGGCGCGATCACGGCGGCGACGAGGGGCAGTGCGAGGTAGAAGGTCAGCTCGCTCGTCAGGCTCCACGTCTGGGTGAAGGACTGGAAGGTCCGCCCCGTCCAGCCCTGCCCGACGACGAGGTGCACGAGGACGGTCGGCAGGTCGAGGGCGCTCGCGGCGGCTCCGCCGAGCCAGATCGCGACGGCGACCACGGCGACGAGCGCGAGGAGGTACCCGGGGTAGATGCGCGCCGCCCGCCGCACGAGGTAGCGCCGCGCCGACCAGTCGACCTCCTCGCCGAGCGCACGTCGGACGAAGGGGGTCGACAGCAGGAAGGCGGAGAGGGCGAAGAAGACCGCCACGCCGAGCTCGCCGCGCACGGCGAGGCCGCCGACCACACCCTGCTCGCCGGCGCCGGTCCAGAAGGCGACGTGCGAGAGCAGGACGAGCCAGGCCGCGACCGCTCGGAGCAGGTCGAGGCCGAGCAGGCGTGACGTGCCGCTCACCGGGGGAGCCTGTCGTGTGTCGATGCCTTCACCTACCATTCGGTAACGATCGCCCATTCTGCCTGCTCGAGAGGACCTCGGATGACGCTCCGTCCCGTGCTGCGCGCCCGCGCACCCCTGCGGGTGAGCTTCGCCGGCGGCGGCACCGACGTCGCACCCTTCACCGAGCGCGAGGGCGGCGCGGTCCTCAGCGCCACAATCGGCAGCTATGCCTACGCGACGCTGCGGCCGCGCACCGACGGGCACATCACCGTCGAGTCGCACGACTACGGCACGAGCATCGGCTACGACGTCGGCACCCCCTTCGAGCTGGGCGGCGAGCTCGACCTGCCCAAGGCCGCGATCGCCCGGATCATGGCGCTCGACGGGGCCATGGCCTCCGACGGCTTCGACCTCTTCCTGCACACGAACGCCCCGCCCGGCTCCGGCCTCGGCAGCTCGAGCGCGGTCATGGTCGCGGTCATCCAGCTCGTGGCCCGGCACTGCGGGCTCGACCTCGGCCCGCACGAGACCGCCGAGCTGGCCTACCGGCTCGAGCGCGACGACCTGGCGATCCCGGGCGGCTACCAGGACCAGTACGCGGCGGCCTTCGGCGGCTTCAACTTCATGGAGTTCCGCACCGACGGGCAGGTCGTCGTCAACCCGCTCCGGGTCCGGCCCGACACCGTCCACGAGCTCGAGCACAACATGCTGCTCGCCTACACCGGACGCACCCGCGTGAGCGACCACATCATCCAGGACCAGGTCTCCCGCTACGAGACGGGCAACGCGGACGCGATCGCCGGGCTGCGGGCGCAGCGAGACCTCGCCGACGCGATGCGGGTGGCGCTGCTGCGCGGCCGGGTCGACGAGATCGGTCACCTCCTCGGCCAGGCCTGGCAGGAGAAGCAGCGGATGTCCTCGCGGATCACCACGCCGCTCATCGCCGACGCGGTCGAGAGCGCGCTCGCGCACGGCGCCCTCGGTGGCAAGGTCACCGGGGCCGGTGGCGGCGGGCACATGATCTTCATCTGCGAGTTCGAGAAGCGCCACCTCGTCGCCGACGAGCTGATCCGCCTGGGCCTGACGGTCTCCGAGTTCACCTTCACCAAGCACGGCGTCACGACCTGGAAGGGCCAGCAATGACAGCGACGCAGGGGGGCCACGCGCTCGTCACCCAGCAGCTCGACGCGGGGATCGCGGCGTGGGCCCGGTTGGCCAGCGAGATCTCGGCATCCGAGGTGCGTCAGGCCGTCGAGGCTGCCGGGCGCGACGTCGTCGACGCCCTCGCTGCGGGGGGCACGCTCCTCGTCGCCGGCAACGGCGGGTCGGCCGCGATCGCCAGCCACGTCGCCGCGGAGTTCCTCGGCAAGTGCATCCACGACCGGCACCCGCTGCCGTCGATCAGCCTCGCCGAGTCGCACTCCTCGCTCACCGCGATCGGCAACGACTACGGCTTCGACCAGGTCTTCCTGCGTGGCGTGCAGGCCTTCGGCCGCCCGGGCGACGTCCTGCTCGCGATGTCCACCTCGGGCACCAGCCCCAACGTCGTCGCCGCCCTTGGGGAGGCGCGGGCCCGCGGCCTGCGCACGATCCTCATGACCGGCGCGAAGGGGGCTGGGCAGGGACACCTCGCCGACCACCTGCTCGTCGTGCCCAGCGACGAGACGCCGCGCATCCAGGAGGTCCACATGCTCTGGGCGCACGCGTGGTGCGAGGCGGTCGACCTGTCGATGCAGGGGCCCCGCTGACCCCCCAGCCGTGGTGGTTCGGACCGCCGGTGCTCGACCCGCCGGGGGAGGGCGCTCCCTTCGACCTCGTCCTGCTCGACCGTGACGGCACGATCAACGTGCGCATCCCCGACGGCTACGTCACCCGGCCCGACGAGCTGCGTCTGCTGCCGGGCGCGGCCGCGGCGGTCGGAGCGCTCACGGCGGCCGGCTGCCGGACCGTCCTGGTGACCAACCAGCGGGGTGTGGCCCGTGGGCTCCTGGACCGCAGCGACCTCGAGGCGGTCCACGAGCGACTCTCGCACGCGCTGGCCGCCGAGGGTGGACGCCTCGACGCGATCGCCGTCTGCCCGCACGACACGGGTGTCTGCTCCTGCCGCAAGCCTCTCGACGGTCTCTTCCGCGCGGCCCTCGCGGCGGCCCCGTGGGCCCACCCCGAGCGGTGCGTCATGGTCGGTGACATGCCGAGCGACCTGGCGCCGGCGCAGGGTCTCGGGATGCGGACCGAGCGGGTCACGACGCAGCGCGATCTCGCGGATGTCGTCGCGCTCCTCGCGCCGCCCTCCGGGGCGCGCCGGTCCGCGGACGGCGTGCGACGTGGTGAAGGCCACGTCCCCTAGGCTGTCGACCGGCTGCTGCGACGCTGTCAAAGTGCTACTGTCCGGTAAGTTTCATAGGGCCAAGGAGGGTCAACTCGTGCGCAAGTACCTGTTGCCGGCGATCATCATGGGCGTCGGCGCATTCATTCTCACCATGGGGCTGCTCTTCCGGTTCTATGCATATCCCAAGCTCGCGGTGGTCCCGAACGACCAGAACACGACGCAGATCGTGCAGGACCCCGACGCGAAGTTCTTCGACGCCGACAACGTCAAGCCCGCCGAGGGCGAGCTGACGACGACCGCGCGCATCATCGGTGACCCGCAGGCGGCCGAGAACGCCTCCGAGGAGTCCGGGCGCGACCTGGCCGTGTGGAACAGCGGTCAGATCAGCGACAACAACGGCGACAACATCCCGATGGACGGCAGCACCGAGGTCTACGTCTTCGACCGCCACACCGGCGAGGCCGTCAACTGCTGCGGCGAGTCCAAGAACGGCGAGGAGGTCAAGCGCGACGGCCTGCTCGTGAAGTTCCCCTTTGACACGAAGAAGGACGGCTCCTACAAGTGGTGGGACAGCACCGTCGGCAAGTCCTTCCCGGTCACCTTCGAGGGTGAGGAGGACCTGCAGGGGATGAACGTCTACAAGTTCACCCAGGAGGTCCCCGAGACCAAGTACGCCACGCGTGAGCTGCCCGGCAACCTCTTCGGGGGGTCCGCCAGCTCGGGTGCCGTCAACGCGGACCGCTACTACTCCAACAAGCGCACCTTCTGGGTGGACCCGGTCACCGGTGTCGTCATCGACCGCGTCGAGGAGCAGCGCCAGGAGTTCCGATACAACGGCAAGTCGCTGACGGCCCTCGAGACGACCTCGAAGTTCACCAAGGACACCGTCGACAAGAACGTCGAGGACTACAAGTCGAAGTCCTCGCTCCTGGGCATGGTCAAGTCGACCTTCCCCATCGTCTTCGGCATCCTCGGCGTGCTGCTCCTGCTCACCGGCCTCATCCTGTCGATCCTCATCGGTCGCCGCCGCGACCTCGACGAGCAGCCGGCCTACGTCGACAACCGTCCGGACCCGGTCTTCGGCCCCTCGGACCCCGACGAGCCGACGGTTCGCCGCAGCGACATCCACGGCGGCTGACGCCCACGCCGCTGGTCCCGTGACGAGGCCGGCCACCACCCGAGCGGGTGGTGGCCGGCCTCGTTCGTCGTCCCGGTCAACCCGGCCGGTGCGCGACGAAGATCGCGGTCCCGGGCAGGTGCGCCCCGCGCAGCGGAGACCAGCCGCCCCAGGTCTGCGTGTTGTCCGGTGGCCACTCCGGCTCGAGCAGGGCGTCGAGGACGAGACCGGCGTCGACGATCTCGGCGATGCGGTGGCCCGTCGTGCGGTGGTGCTCGACATAGCTCGCGCGTCCCTGCGTCGACTCCACGTAGGGCGTCTCGTCGAAGTAGGACCCCGTCGCGGTCAGCCCCTCCGGCCCGGGGACGTCGGGGAAGGCCCAGCGGATCGGGTGCGACGTGGAGAAGGCCAGCCGGCCGCCCGGGCGCAGGACGCGGGCCAGCTCGACCATGAGACCGGGGGAGTCGGCGACGAAGGGAGTGGCGCCGTAGGCCGAGAAGACGACGTCGAAGGAGGCGTCGGCGAAGGGGAGCCGGGTCGCGTCGGCCTGGGCGAGCAGCGGTGCCGGGCCGGGGGGAGCGGGCACTGAGCCGGGCGGCCGTGGCGAGCATGCCGCCGGAGAGGTCGGTCGAGACGACCC
>NZ_JBNFOF010000209.1:0-5507 GCF_057364645.1 Janibacter sp. CFPM2_SD2 | reverse complement strand
GCTAAGCCCTTCAGCGCCGATGGTACTGCACTGGTGACGGTGTGGGAGAGTAGGACGCAGCCGGACAAACATTCACAAGAAGCCCCCCAGCGAGTCGCTGGGGGGCTTCTTGCATTCCCGGGGAGAGCGCGCATTCCTCCCCGGGCACTGTCATTCCTGGGGGAGTGCACACATGACGAAGGGGCCCGCCGAGCTGGCGGGCCCCCTTCGTCGGTGGTGGTCAGTCAGATGCCGGCTTGGCCATCCCGTCCTTGATGAGGTTCATGACGGACGAGTCGGCGAGGGTGGTGACATCACCGATCTCGCGGTTCTCTGCCACGTCCTTGAGCAGGCGGCGCATGATCTTGCCCGAGCGCGTCTTGGGCAGCTCGTCGACGATCATCACCTGACGCGGCTTGGCGATCGGGCCGATCTGCTCGCCGACGTGCCCACGCAGCTCCTGGGCGAGGTCGTCACCCTCGGCACCGCCGGAGCCGTCGCCGTCCTGACGCAGGATGACGAAGGCGACGACGGCCTGGCCGGTCGTCTCGTCGCTCGCGCCCACGACGGCGGCCTCGGCCACCCGGGGGTGGGAGACGAGGGCAGACTCGATCTCGGCCGTCGAGAGCCGGTGGCCGGAGACGTTCATGACGTCGTCGACCCGACCGAGGATCCAGATGTTGCCCTTGTCGTCGTACTTCGCGCCGTCGCCGGCGAAGTAGTACTCGGGACCGAAGCGGCTCCAGTAGGTGTCCTTGTAGCGTTCCGGGTCGCCCCAGATGCCACGGAGCATCGACGGCCAGGGCTTGGTGAGCACGAGGTAGCCGACCTTCTCGGGCTCGGTGAGCGGCTGGCCCTCGTCGTCGAGGATCTCGGCGCTGATGCCCGGGATGGGGTGCTGGGAGCTGCCGGGTTCGAGGGTCGTGACGCCGGGGAGCGGCGAGTTCATGATCGCGCCGGTCTCCGTCTGCCACCACGTGTCGACGATCGGGGCGCTACCCCCGCCGATGTGGTCGCGGTACCAGCGCCAGGCCTCCGGGTTGATCGGCTCGCCGACCGAGCCGAGCACGCGGATGGACGACAGGTCGTACTTCTCCGGGATGTCCGCGCCCCACTTCATGAAGGTGCGGATCGCCGTCGGGGCGGTGTAGAGGATGCTGACGCCGTACTTCTGGATGATCTCCCAGAAGATGCCCTGGTGCGGGCTGTCGGGGGTGCCCTCGAAGAGCACCTGGGTCGCGCCGTTGGCCAGCGGACCGTAGACGATGTAGCTGTGACCGGTCACCCAGCCGATGTCGGCCGTGCACCAGTAGACGTCGGTCTCGGGGTGCACGTCGTGGACGACGGCATTGGTGTAGGCCGCCTGGGTGAGGTAGCCGCCGGTCGTGTGCAGGATCCCCTTCGGCTTACCGGTCGTGCCGGAGGTGTAGAGGATGAAGAGCGGGTGCTCGCTGTCGTGCGGCTGCGCCTCGTGCTCGTCGGACGCGGAGTCGACGACGTCGTGCCACCACACGTCACGCTCGTCGTCCCAGGTGACGTCGATGCCGGTGCGCTGGACGACGAGGACCTTGCCCGCGGTCGTGCCGGGGACGCGCGGTCGACGGCGTCCTTGAGCGGCATGGCCTTGCCCTTGCGGAACTGGCCGTCGGAGGTGATGACGACCTTCGCCTCACCGTCCTCGATGCGCGCCTTGAGGGCGTCGGAGGAGAAGCCGCCGAAGACGACGGAGTGCGGCGCGCCGATGCGAGCGCAGGCGAGCATCGCGATGACGGCCTCGGCGATCATCGGCATGTAGATGGCGACGCGGTCCCCCTTCGCCACACCGAGGGAGGTGAGGGCATTGGCCGCCTTGCACACCTCTCGCTGGAGGTCGGCATAGGTGATGGTGCGGTCGTCGCCGTTGGCGCCGACGACGTGCAGCGCGACGCGATCGCCGTTGCCGGCCTCGACGTGGCGGTCGACGCAGTTGTAGGCGGCGTTGAGCTCACCGCCGATGAACCACTTGGCGAAGGGAGCATCGCTCCAGTCGAGCGTGGTGTCGAAGTCCGTGCTCCACGTGACGTACTCCCGGGCCCTCGCGGCCCAGAAGGCCTCGTGGTCCTCGGCCTCGTCGTAGAGCGAGGCCTTGCCCACGGCCTGCTCGGTGAACTCGGGGGTGGGGGCGTAGTCCGTCACATGTCCTCCTCGTTGAGTGGGTCCGCGCGCCCTCGCGCGGACCTGTGTCCACCTCCTACCTTCTCCCGCCGTGGCGACGAGCACAACGGCGGGGGGTGGTGCATCGCCGGGCGAGGGGAGGGGCACGACGAGCGGTCCGACTGCGGCCACCTGCCGACGAGCGGCTCACGCAGCAGGTGGGCACAGTGCTCAGGGCGCGGCGGACCTAGGCGGTTCGATTCTGGGCAGTCTGCCCAGCGTGTCGGCGATCTGTGGTGCAGACAGCGCAGGTCTGCGACGGTTGGCTGATCACAAGGAGGTGGTTGACGTGTTCACCGAGGGACAGCTGTACTCACCTGTCACCGAGCACGAGGACGGGACCGTCGAGGTCCACCTGGCCGACACGCACCCGGGTCGCGAGGACCGCGAGTACCTGCGGCGAAGGGGGGAGATCGCCGGCGCCGCGCTGGGCTGGGACCGAGGACGCGACCCCGTCCCGACCATCGCCTACACCGAGGCCGAGCACGAGATCTGGCGTCGGGTGAGCGCCGAGCTCGCCCCGCTGCACGAGCGTCATGCCCACCGTGAGTACCTCGAGGCCAAGGCCCGCCTCGACCTGCCGACCGACCACGTGCCCCAGCTCGCCGAGGTGAGCGAGCGACTCGTACCGCTCACCGGCTGGTCCTACGTCTGTGCGCCGGGGCTGGTCCCCCTTCGTGACTTCTATGCCGACCTCGGGTCCCGCACCTTCAACTCCACGCAGTACCTGCGGCACGGCTCGCAGCCGCTCTACACGCCGGAGCCGGACATCATCCACGAGGTCATCGGCCACGCCAACCAGCTCGCCAGCACGCGACTGGCGGCGATCACCGAGGCCGCGGGCCAGGCCTCGCTGCGCCTGCAGACCGACGAGGCCATGAAGTTCGTGGCGGACGTCTTCTGGTTCTCGATCGAGTTCGGGGTGATGCACGAGGGGAGCGACCTCAAGGCCTACGGTGCCGGGATCCTGTCGAGCTTCGGTGAGATCCAGGAGTTCGGCCACATGGAGATCCGCGAGCTCGACCTGGCCGACATGGGCACGCTCAACTACGACATCACGGTCTACCAGCCGGTGCTCTTCGCGGCCCGCTCGATGGACCATCTCGAGGACGTCGTCGGCGACTTCTTCGTGACAGTCGACGACGAGAAGGCCGCCGCGCTGCGGCGAGCGGCCGAGCAGCGAGGACTCGTGCCGGCCGCCACGTGACCGGTCAGCCGGCGCCGCCGTGTGCCTCGATGCCTGAGACGAGGATGCGCAGACCGGTGCCGAAGTCAGTCGGCTCGCGCTCGGCGGTGAGGATCCCAGAGCGCGCGGCCTGCTCGTGCGACTGCTCGTCGTAGGCGTGCCCGTAGACGAAGTGCAGCAGCGTGCGTGCGGCGGTCGGTGCCACGGCCGGGGAGATGCCGGCATCGCGCAGCAGCAGGCACAGCTCGTCGAAGGGCGCCTGCCCGCCCATCCCGAAGGCCCACATGCTCATCACCAGGTCCGCCCCGTCGGGGTAGGCGGTGACCGCGGCGTGCAGCTGCGCGCAGCGCTCCTGTACCCGCTCCTGCCAGGGAGCGTCGCCCGCTGTCGGCGGGCGGGGCGCGCGCGCGATGATCTCGTCAGCGACGGCCCCGAGCACCGCCTGTTTGTTGGCGAAGTGGTGGTAGAGCGCGCTCTGCTGCACCCCGAGCTCGGTTCCGATGGCGCGCATCGTCAGGTCGGGCAGGCCGACCCGGGAGAGCAGGCTCAGGGCCGTGGCGACGATCCGTTCGTGCGAGAGCGGCTCCTGGCGGGTCCGTCGCGTGGGCGGCACGGGCGCTCCCTTCGAAGCGGGTCGAGATCGGGGGTCCAGTTGACCACACGTCGTCGGCGCCACTAACCTGAACGCCGTTCACCTGAGTGAACGGCGTTCATCCAACGAGGGGATTCGGCAACATGACCACGGCACCGGCCACCCGGGCCGCCACGGCGAGCACCGACCTGGCCCTCGTCTCATCCCTCGCCGCTCTGATCGCGGTGTGCTCGATCCTGCCCGCTGTCAACCTCTCGGTCTTCGCGCCGATCACCTTGCAGACCTTCGGGGTGCTCCTCGCGGGCGCCGTCCTCGGAGCCCGGCGCGGCGCTCTCGCTGTCCTCCTGTGGATCCTCATCGGGATGATCGGACTCCCCGTCTTCGCCAATGGCAAGGCCGGGCTGCCGGTGCTCGTCGGCCCGACCGGTGGGTACATCCTCGGTTTCGTCGTCGGGGCGGCGATCATCGGGACCGTGGCCACGGTCGCCGTCCGACGCGCCGGCCGCGGGACGGCGTGGGTGCTCACAGCGGGAGGGCTGCTCGCGCTCGTGGTCGTCCACGCCGCCGGCATCGTCGGCCTGCACCTGCGCGCGGGACTCGGGTGGCATGCGGCCGCGACCGTCGACGGTGCCTTCTGGATCGGCGACCTGATCAAGCTGGCCGCGACCGTCCTCGTCGCGGGCGCGGTGCACCGCGCCTTCCCCGACCTGCTGCGTCGCCGCGCCTGATGGCGCGCATCGAGCTCGACCGGGTCACGGTCCGCCGGCCCACGGCGACCGGCGACCTGCTCGTGCTCGACGAGACGAGCCTCCTCGTCAGCGAGGCGCGTGTGGCGCTCATCGGCCCCAACGGCGCCGGGAAGTCGACCCTGGCCCGCCTCGTCAACGGTCTCGTCACCGCCACGACGGGTGCCGTGCACGTCGACGGTGTCGATGTCGCGCGCCGCGGCCGCGAGGTCCGGCGTCGGGTGGCCTTCACCTTCACCGACCCGCACGCACAGCTCGTCATGCCGACGGTCGCCGAGGACGTTGCCTTGTCGCTGAGGGCCGCACGGCCCGACCGGCGGGGCCGCGACGCGGCCGTGGTCGAGGTGCTCGAGCAGCACGGTCTGGCCGACCTGGCCCACCGCAGCGTCCACGCCCTCTCCGGTGGGCAGGCCCAGCTGCTCGCCCTGGCGAGCGCCCTTGCCACCGGTCCGGACGTCCTCGTCGCCGACGAGCCGACGACGCTGCTCGACCTGGCAGCCTCCCGACGCGTCGGTGACCTGCTCATGGGGCTGCCGCAGCAGGTCGTGCTCGTCACCCACGACCTCGAGCTCGCCGGCCGGTGCGACCGGGCGGTCCTCGTCGACGGGGGCCGGGTCGTGGCCGGATGGTCCCGCGGCCGAAGTCGTCCATCACTACCGCGCCCGGGTGGCGGCATGCTGCTGACGGCCCACCGCCCCGGGACCTCGCTCGTCCACCGGCTCCCGGCGGGCGCCAAGCTCAGCCTGCTCGCCGCCGCCGGCGTCGGGGCTGGCCCCTTCGCGGATGGCTGGCCGTCGGCTGGCCTCGCCGT
>NZ_JBNFOF010000208.1:0-5521 GCF_057364645.1 Janibacter sp. CFPM2_SD2 | reverse complement strand
GGCCGCCACGGCCGGGCGGGCACCGCCCCCGACCGGCCACGACCAGCGAGCCGCGGCAGGTGGGGCGGGGTGGACCGGTGGAGGGCCCCGGCCAGGGCGAGGGCGACGAAGGTGACGGTGCTCATGGGGTGAGCGTGACCCCCTTCGCGCCGCCGCCGGTGGCGCCCGGCAGACCTGTGGACGGGGCCGCCGCCCCGCCGAGGACTGTGGATCAGCCGGTGAAGGCCGCGAGACGGCGGCAGGCCTCCTCGATGACCGGCACCTGCTTGCAGAAGGCGAAGCGCACGAGGGTCGCCATCCGGTCGGGCTCGTCGCAGAAGACCGAGACCGGCACGGCGGCGACCCCGGCCGCAGCGGGCAGGTCGAGGCACCACTGGAGCGCATTGGTCACGCCGAGCGGTGCGGCGTCGGCGACGACGAAGTAGGTCCCGTCGCTCGGGCGCACCTCGAGCCCGGCGTCGGCCAACCCGGCGACGAGCAGGTCACGGCGTGCCCGCAGCGATTCGGTGAGGTCGGTGAGCACCTGCGGCCCCAGGTCGAGTGCCTGGGCGACCGCGTGCTGCAGGGGAGAGGCGGTGGTGAAGGTCAGGTACTGCTTGACCACGCGGGCGGCCCGCACGAGCGGTGCGGGGCCGGTGACCCAGCCGACCTTCCAGCCGGTGACGGAGAAGAACTTGCCGGCCGAGCCGATCGTCAGGGTCCGCTCGGCCATCCCGGGCAGGGTCGCGATCGGCACGTGCGGCACGCCGAAGGTCAGGTGCTCGTAGACCTCGTCGCTGATGACCCACGCGTCGTGCCGGCGGGCGAGGTCGGCGACGACCTCGAGCTCGGCGCGGGTGAAGACCTTGCCGAGGGGGTTGTGCGGGGTGTTGAGCAGGACCACGCGTGTGCGCTCGGAGAAGGCCGCGGCGAGCTGCTCGGGGTCGAAGGTCAGGTCCGGGTATGACAGCGGGACGGTCCGACGGACCCCGCCCGCCAGGTCGATGCCCGCCGCGTAGCTGTCGTAGTAGGGCTCGAAGGTGACGACCTCGTCGCCGGGGGAGACCAGCCCGAGCAGGCTCGCCGCGATCGCCTCGGTCGCCCCGGAGGTGATGAGCACCTCCGTCGCCGGATCATGACGAAGGGAGTGGAAGCTCGCCTGGTGCGCGGCGACCGCCTCGCGCAGGGCCGGGATGCCGATCGAGGGCGGGTACTGGTTGTGGCCGGCCGCGACCGCCGCCCGTGCCGCCTCGAGGACCTCCGCGGGTCCGTCGGTGTCGGGGAAGCCCTGCCCGAGGTTGACCGCGTCGTGCTCGAGGGCGAGCGCCGACATGGTCGCGAAGATCGTCTCGGCGTGCGGCTCCATGCGGTCGACGAGGGGTGAGCTCATGCCCGCAGGCTACGCGGGGCGACGATTTCCCCCCTTCGCCCCGCCGCCGTAGGATGGGGGGCACATCCAGTCTGTCTGGATGAATTCGCGTGTTCCTCGCCGGGTGATCAGATCACTGTGAATCCGGGGCCACACCACGGCAGTCCCGATCTCGGTCGGGCGGGGTGGGTCGGAGCACCAGGAGACAACTGACAATCAACGAGAGAGGACTTCGGCATGGCCGTCGTCACCATGCGCCAGCTCCTGGAGAGCGGCGTCCACTTCGGGCACCAGACCCGCCGGTGGAACCCCAAGATGAAGCGCTTATCATGACCGAGCGCAATGGCATCTACATCATCGACCTGCAGCAGTCGCTGACCTACATCAACGACGCCTACGAGTTCGTCAAGCAGACCGTGTCCCACGGCGGCACGATCCTCTTCGTCGGCACGAAGAAGCAGGCCCAGGAGCCCATCGCCGAGCAGGCGACGCGCGTCGGGATGCCCTACGTCAACCACCGCTGGCTCGGTGGCATGCTCACGAACTTCCAGACGATCTCCAAGCGCCTCACGCGCCTGAAGGAGCTCGAGGAGATCGACTTCGACACCGTCGCCGGCTCCGGCTACACGAAGAAGGAGCTCCTCATCCTTCGCCGTGAGAAGGACAAGCTGGAGAAGACCCTCGGCGGTATCCGCAACATGGCCAAGGTCCCCTCGGCCGTGTGGATCGTCGACACCAAGAAGGAGCACCTGGCCGTCGACGAGGCCCGCAAGCTCGGCCTCCCGGTCATCGCCATCCTCGACACCAACTGCGACCCCGACGAGGTCGACTACAAGATCCCGGGCAACGACGACGCGATCCGCTCCGTCACCCTGCTCACCCGCGTCGTCGCCGACGCGGTTGCCGACGGCCTGATGGCCCGTGGTGGCGGCAACGCCACCGAGGGTGCTGCGTCCGTCGAGGCCGAGCCGATGGCCGAGTGGGAGCGCGAGCTCCTCGCCGGTGAGAGCACCGAGGCCGCGGCTCCCGCCGCCGAGGCTCCCGCTGCCGAGGCCCCCGCCGCGGAGGCTGCCCCGGAGGCTCCGGCCGCCGAGGCCACCCCCGAGGCCTGAGCACCACCTCACCGACCACCGTCACACTCTGAGCAAGGAGAACGGGACACACATGGCGAACTACACCGCCGCTGACATCAAGGAGCTGCGCGAGCGCACCGGCGCCGGCATGCTCGACGTGAAGAAGGCGCTCGACGAGGCCGAGGGCGACAAGTCCAAGGCCCAGGAGCTGCTGCGCATCAAGGGCCTCAAGGGCGTCACCAAGCGTGAGGGCCGCACGACCTCCAACGGGCTCGTCGTGGCCCAGGCCGAGGCCGGCGTCGGCACGCTCGTCGAGGTCCTCTGCGAGACCGACTTCGTCGCGAAGGGCGAGAAGTTCGGCGCCCTCGCCGACGAGGTCCTCGCTGCTGCGGTCGCGTCCAAGGCCACCGACGCCGAGAGCCTGCTCGCGGCCCCGGCCGGCGACAAGACGGTCAAGGAGCTCCTCGACGACGCCAACGCGACGATCGGCGAGAAGATCGAGGTCAAGCGGGTTGCCCGCGTCGAGGCCCCCCAGGTCTCGGCCTACCTGCACAAGACCAGCCCCGACCTGCCCGCCCAGATCGGTGTCCTGCTGGGCACCGAGGGTGGCGACGCCCAGGTGGCTCGTGACGTCGCGATGCACATCGCGGCATTCAGCCCCAACGTGCTCACCCGCGACGAGATCGACGCCGACGTCGTCGCCAACGAGCGCCGGATCGCCGAGGAGACGGCCAAGGAGGAGGGCAAGCCCGAGGCTGCGCTCCCCAAGATCGTCGAGGGCCGGGTCAACGGCTTCTTCAAGGAGAACGTCCTGCTCGACCAGCCCTTCGCCAAGGACTCGAAGAAGTCCGTCGGCAAGGTCCTCGAGGAGGCCGGCGCGAGCGCGACGCAGTTCGCCCGCTTCCGCGTCGGTTCCTGACGAACCCCGCACCGCCGAAGGGCGCCGCACCCCAGCCGGGGTGCGGCGCCCTTCGTCATGCTGTGACTTCACCTATGGCCCGCTCGACCATGTAGGGCGACTGCTACTTGGCGGTGATCTGCCAGCCGGATTCCGTCGAGCAACCGGAGCCGCCGCCTGTCTGGACATTGGCGGTTGAGCACATCCAGTCGCCAATGGTTCGGAATCCGCCACTGCCTTGCAGCTTCTCGGGTTCGCCGTAGTAGGACTGGAAGAGGCCTTCTGCGGTGGAGCAGTCGACGGGCCCAGACACGATGCGAACTGTTGCGGACATTCCCGTCACTGTCGTGACCTGACCACAGGTTTGGGGCCCGGTCTGCGCAGCTGTCGCCGAGGTGGACGTGGGCGAGGATTCGGTGACCGACGGTGGAGTGCTCGATGACGCCGTGGTTGGTGGGGGCGCCTCAGCCGCCGTGCTGCTGCTGGTTGTCGCCGAGGACGACGACTCCGGCGCCGTCGATGACGTCGCAGCTGGAGCGGGGGTCGATGTGGACGACCGAGAAGTCGCGGCTGCCGACGTGGTGCTCGATGTCGAGGAACTGCTCGTGCGGGTCGTGGAGGACGTTGAACTCCGCGACTGCTGAGTCCCTCCGTCGCTGCACGCTGCGAGTGAGGCCGTGGCGAGAGCAACTGCAACACCGGCCCAACAAAGACGTACCGACCCCGTCATGGTTCCCCTTCCATGGTGATGGTGATGGTGCGCAGACTAGTGGGTTCTGAGCGAGCGCGATCGGCAGTTCACGGGGAGCGCCGCGGCTGGGTCCACGGCAGGAAGAGCCGCGTGACGAAGGGGAGGAAGACGTACGTCATCCACGGGATGGCGATGGCGCAGGTGAGCAGCACGCGGCCCCACGCCGGCCAGCCCTCGGTGACCATCGCGAGGAGATAGGTGAGCACCAGGCTCGTGGGGAAGAAGGCGCAGAAGATGACGACCATCTGCTTCCACCGCGGGGGAGCGGGAGGTGCGATGTCGCCGCCGGTCACCTCGTGCGGCTCGTCGAACCAGCCCTCGATGCCGGTGCGTGACTCCATGCGGGTCGCCTCGACGAGGCGCGCGGCGGCTCCGAGCCACCGGGCCCGCTCGTGCGACTCCTGCCAGCGCTCGAGCGCGGCGGCGTCGGCGAAGCGGTAGAGCATGTGCCACTGGTCGGAGCCGAGCGATGGGCGCACCCACCCCGAGCCGAGGAAGCCGGGGAAGCGCCGCGCGAGGGTCGTCCCCGCGTCGGCCCACACCTGCATGAGGGCTTCGTCCTCGGGGCGGACGGTGCGGGTGATCGAGACGGTGACGGGGGCCGACCGGTCGGCGGGTGCAGTGCTCACGACCGGCAAGGATAAGCCGTCAGGACCCGTCCGGGATCGCGTCGAGGACGACCCGCACCATCCAGGCGAGGTGCTCGCCGACCTGCTCGGGCGTGCCCGTCGGGTGCATGACCTGCGACAGCGCCACCCGGACGATGACCTCGATCGTCGCGTCGATCCGGGCCTGCGGCAGCGGCAGGGCGAAGGGGGCGACGAGCCCCTGGACGGTTGCGGTCGCCAGCTCGAGCAGGTGCTCGGGTCGGGTCGTCAGGAGCGGGAGCAGCTCGGTGTCGGCGCCGTGGGCGGCGGTCACGACGCCGCGCACGAGGGCGCTGTCCTCGGCGCGCTGCAGCACGCGGGTGATCGACGCCTCGATGGCGGTGGGCACGTCGGGCGCCCCGTCGAAGCCGGCGATGACCTCCCCGAGGAAGCCCTCGACCTCACGGATGACGAGGGCCTCGGCGAGCTCGGCCTTGGTCCCGACCTCGGTGTGCACGGTCTGGCGGCTGACGCCGACCGCGGAGGCGATCTTGCCCATCGACACCGCGGCCCAGCCACCGCCGATCGTCAGACCGGCGGTGGCGTCGAGGATCCGTGCGCGCAGCGGGGAGTCGGTCACGCCGCGCCGGCCTCGACGACGAAGTCGAGCTTGTCGCGCACCCCGCAGTCGGGGCAGGTCCAGTCGCTCGGCACCTCGGCCCAGGCCGTGCCCGCCGCGAAACCCTCGTGCTCGTCACCGGCGGCGACGACGTAGCGGTAGCCGCAGCCCGGGCAGCGCGCGGCCGTGACGTCGTCTGGCGCCTCGGGGCAGCGCGGGGCGCCTCGAGCACGGCGATCGCGTGG
>NZ_JBNFOF010000207.1:0-5524 GCF_057364645.1 Janibacter sp. CFPM2_SD2 | reverse complement strand
AGCCGCGCGAGCCGGCAGTCGACGAGGCGGTGCGGGTCGCGGCCGTGCGGGTCGAGGTGCTCCGCCGGGCCGGCGGACGACGGTCGCGACGTCGTCGGCGTGGCCGCCGGAGCGCGCCGTCGGGGCCGGGCACGACGGTCAGGCGCGGCGTTCGCGGCGTCGACGACTTCTTCGGCCGGGAGGTCGAGGAGCGCGAGGAGGTGACGGACTCCCCCTTCGCGCTGGTGGTCGTGGGGACCTGGGCGGAGGGTCCGGTGAGCAGCGGGGTCGTGCGCCGGCGCGCGCGCTCGCCGCCGGCCCGGTCCGCCGCCGCGGCCACGGCGCTGGCCTTCTTGGCCGCAGGCTTCTTCGTGGCGGTCTTCTTCGCAGCGGTGGACTTCTTGGCCGGCGTCGTCTTCTTCGCGGCCGACGTCTTCGCCGGAGTGGCCTTCTTCGTGGCCGTCGACGTCTTCGCCGCGGTGCTCTTCTTCTTCGCGCCGGGGGCGGGGGTGCTGTCGGCCATCACTTCTCACTCTCGGGGGCGGACACGGAGCGCATCGCGGCCTCGGCGGCCTTGACCGCCGACCAGCCGGGCTGCGCGAAGGGGAGGCGGTCCAGGACCCGACCCTTGGTCGCCCGCGCGAAGTCCTCGTAGGCGGCGCGCGTCGTGTAGGCGGGCTCGAAGCCCAGGTCCTCACGCATGCGGGTCGTGTCGAGACCACGACCGAAGGTGAGGAAGTCGAGCTGGTCGGAGCCGATGTCGACGAGGCCGAACTTGCGGGCCACGTCGGTCAGGGCACCGGTCGTCGCCTTGGGCACGAGGACGAAGGGGCGGCCGGCGAGGTTGGCGGCCTGGCTGGCGGTGATGATCCCCTCGCCGGCGACGTTGACCGAGCCGATGCCGGGGATCGTCACGGCCCGGGCGATTGCGTCGACGCAGTCGTCCTCGTGGACGAACTGCAGCCGCGCGTCGTAGCCGAGCGGGATCGGGATGACCGGCAGGCTGAAGTGGTCGGTGAAGGCGGTGCGGATGCGGGGGCCGATGACATTGGCGAAGCGCAGCGTCGTGATCTCGATGTCGGGTCGCCGGCGCGAGAGGCCGCGCACGTAGCCCTCGACCTCGACGCTGTCGCGGGCCCAGCCCGAGCGCGGCATCTGCTTCGCCGACATGTCCTCGGTGAACATCGCGGGGTCGCGCGGGCTCGACCCGTAGACGCCCGCGGTGGACTTCACGACGAGCTTGGTCACCGACTCGGCGCGCTGGCAGGCGGCCAGCAGCTGCATCGTGCCGATGACGTTGACCTCCTTCTGCGTCGCGCGCCCGCCGCCGGCACGTGGCGTGGCGATGACGCCCATGTGCACGACGGTGTCGACGTCGTTGCCGGAGATGATCCGGCTGATGAGGGGGCTGCGGATGTCGGCCCGCATGAACTCGGCCCGGCCGATGCCGTGACGCGGCGGGACGACGTCGACGCCGATGATCCGGCCGATCGACTCGTCACGGCTGAGACGGCGGGCGAAGGCTCCGCCGAGGTGGCGGGAGACTCCTGCGACGAGCACGGTCTCGGGCACCGGGGACACCTTCCTGTGGGCACCGGCCACAGTGGACGTGGCCTGGTCGGCAGCCTAGTCACGCCTGCTGGTCTGCGGCGGCTCGTCCGGGGAGACGGCCATCACGGGACGAGCGTCACGGCACGACGAAGGGGGCCGGACCGGATCGTGCCGGTCGGGCCCCCTTCGTACGGGTCACTTCTTGTTGCGGCGCTGGTGGCGCGTCTTGCGCAGCAGCTTGCGGTGCTTCTTCTTCGCCATCCGCTTGCGTCGCTTCTTGATGACAGAACCCATGCGATGTCCTTCGCTGTCGTGGTCGATGTTGTCGGTGGTGGCTCGAGCGATGCCGATCCTGCACGGGCAGGCTCCACCGAGCTACGAGTCAGACGACAGAGTCTATCCGCTCCCGCGGGCGTCTCGTGCCGCGGGGCGCTGCGACGACGATCAGGCGGTCTCGATGAACGAGGTCTCGAGGTAGGTGTGCACCGCATCCTCCGGGACGCGGAAGCTGCGACCGACCCGCACGGCCGGAAGGTCACCGTTGTGGACCATGCGGTAGACGGTCATCTTCGACACCCGCATGATCGACGCGACCTCCGCCACGGTGAGGAAGCGCACCTCACCCAGTCGATCGTTCGACATGATCACCTCGATCTCCGCGGAGTCGCACAGCCGACCCCTGTCGGCTGGACGTCTACGAGCCCCGCAGGTGACCACCATAGGGGCAGATGTGACAACTGTGAAGACGAAGGGGAGATTTCCCCACTCACGTCCACCCGACACGCCGTGATGCGGCGAAGAATCCGCTAGTCGTACCAGACGTCGAGCCCGTGCAGCGGGAAGATCGCCTCCCGGGCGGCCATGATCGCCCGGTCGACGCCGCTGTGCGGGTTGTAGCCCATCGCCCACGGCTGCACCCAGATCGGCAGCTCGCTGTCGGGCAGGTCGCCCATGGTCTCCGGCCCCGGCTGCCCCGAGACGAGGTCGACGTGCTCGCGCCAGGCGGCCGGGATCTCGGTCGGCCGCCGGGATCGGCCGGTGCGCGGCGATCGCCGTGAGGTGGGTCCACGTGCGCGGGACGGCGCCGCACACGTCGTAGCCCCCGCCACCGAAGGCCACCCAGCGCCCGTCGCACACCTCGTGGGAGAGCCGGTGGAGGTTGACCGCGGCCTGGCGCTGCGCGTCGACGGTCAGGGCCATGTGGGCCAGCGGGTCCTCGCGGTGGGTGTCGCACCCGTGCTGGGTGAGCAGCACCTGCGGCTCGAAGGCCCGCACGACCGGCATGGCGACGGACGTGATCGCCCGCAGCCAGGGCCCGTCGGTGACGCCCGGCGGGAGGGCGACGTTGACCGCGGTGCCCTCGGCCCCGGGGCCACCGGTCTCGGCGGGCCAGCCCGTGCCGGGGAAGAGCGTGCGGCCCGACTCGTGGACCGAGACGGTGAGCACCCTCGGGTCGTCGTAGAAGATCGACTGCACGCCTCGCCGTGGTGCACGTCGACGTCGACATAGGCCACCCGCTCGACGCCGTGGTCGAGCAGCCAGCGGATCTGCGCCGCTGATCGTTGTAGATGCAGAAGCCGGCGGCACGGTCGCGCATCGCATGGTGCATGCCGCCGGTGAAGTTGACCCCGTGCTCGGCCTCGCCGGTCCAGACCCGCCGGGCGACCTCGACCGACCCGGCGACCAGCCGTGCGCTCGCCTCGTGGATCCCGGCGAAGGCGGGGACGTCGTCCGTGCCGATGCCCCAGGCGCCGTCGGCGGTGGTGGGGTCGGCGGAGATCGCCCTGACCGCGTCGACGTAGGCACGGTCGTGGACCCCCGCAAGCAGCTCGTCGGAGGCCACGTCGACGTCGACGACGTCGACGTCGTCGAAGACACCGAGCTCGCGGCACAGTCGCGCGGTCAGGTCCAGGCGCACGGGGGCCATGGGGTGACCGGGCCCGAAGTCGTACTTCATGAAGTCCTCGCCCCAGATGGCGCACGCCTGAGAGCTCATGCACGGGACGCTACCCCGGCTAGGGTCAGTCACGACCCACCACCCGAGGATCGGAGACACCGTGACGCGCATGCGCCTGCACAACGAGGACGTCCTCGTCATCGGCCTCGGCCGCTTCGGCGGGGCGGTGGCCACCGAGCTGCACCGCCTGGGCAACCGCGTCACCGCACTCGAGCTCGACCCCCGGCTCGCCGAGAGCTATCTGGGCCGCGTCGGCCGCATCGTCCAGGGCGACGCGACGTCGGTGACGACGATCGAGGAGATCAAGCCGCACACCTTCTCCGCGAGCGTCCTGGCCATCGGCTCGTCGATCGAGGCGAGCGTCCTCGCCGCGGTCAACCTCATCGACGGGGAGTCGCCGAAGGTGTGGGCCAAGGCGGTCAGCCCGGAGCACGCCCGCATCCTCAACCGGATCGGCGTGCACCACGTCCTCTCCCCCGAGATCGAGTCCGGCAAGCGCCTGGCCCACCTCATCGGCAGCCGCCTCATGGACTACATCGAGTTCGACGACGGCTTCGCCATCGTCAAGATGACGCCGCCGCAGGAGGCCGTGGGCTTCACCCTCGAGCAGTCGTCGATCCGCAGCAAGTACGGCGTGACGGTCGTCGGCGTGAAGTCACCCGGCCAGGACTTCACCTATGCCCGCCCGGAGACCAAGGTGCGCAGCGGCGACCTCATCATCGTCAGCGGCCCGACCGCGCTCATCGAGCGGATGGCGGCCCGGCCCTAGCTCCGCCCCCTCGGTGCACGACGGCGCCCCTGCTCCCTTCGGACGAAGGGGGCAGGGGCGCCGGTGCGTCGTGGGTGCGCTCAGGCGCGGTCCTCGCCGAGGGCCATGACGAAGGCGATCTCCTCCTCGCCTCGCCGTCCACGCCGGCGACCCGCATCGGGCGGCGGTCGTCGGTGGGGCGGAAGCCGAAGCTCGAGGCGAAGGCGACGGCGCGGCCGTTGTCGGAGCCGACCCAGTAGTAGAGGTGGCGCAGGCCCTGGTCGGCGGCGATGCGGGCACCCTGACGCACGAGGTTGGCGGCGACGCTGCGGCCGCGCCACTGGGGGTTGACCCAGAGGCCGAAGAGCTGGCCGGCGGTCTCACCCTTGTCCTCGCTCACGGAGCCGATGCTGACGACGCCGACCTGCTCGCCCTCGGTCTCGGCGACGAGGCGGACGCTGCGGTCCATGCGGGCGCGCCAGAAGTCCTCGGGCTCGGCGGCCTCGGTGTCGTGGTCGGCGACGAAGGCCTCGGGAGATTCCTGCAGCGCTTCCAGCCGAAGGGTGCGGTAGGTCTCCCACTCGTCCTCGGTCAGTGCGCGCACGGTGATCTCACTCATGGCGTGAGTCTCTCATCTCGGGCCGCGGAATGCTCCCCCGGGTCATGGAGAATTCACCTCCTCCGGTGTGCCACGGGCCAGTTCGCGCCGCGAGGCGTCAACCGCGAGCGGGCGGATCAGGACAGGGCCCGGCTCATCCGGTCGCACCGCGGAGCGTCGCCGCTGGCTCCGTCGAAGGCGAACCCGGACCGCTCGTAGAAGGCGAGTGCTCGCGGGTTGTCGAGCATGACGTGCAGCCGCACCTCCGCCGCTCCCCCGGCTGCTGCCTCGGTCACGGCGGCGTCGACGAGGGCATCGGCCGATCCCCCGGCCGCGCGCGTGCGGCGACCCACATGGCGACGATCTCGGGGACGTCGGCGGGGTCGAGCCGCAGGAGCGTCGCGGCGCCGAGCGGCAGCCCGTCGCCGCTCTCGGCGAGGAAGATCGCCTGCCCGAAGAGCGAGCGCCACCTCTCCTCGTCGTAGGCGACCTCCCGGGCGAAGTTGCTGCCGTAGGCCGCCGGCTCGTCGAGGAGCATCGCCAGCCGCACGGCTCGGTAGAGCTGCCAGTCCTCGCCGGTGAGGCGACGGACCGACCAGTCGGTCGCCATCAGCCCGCCCGGTCGGCGCAGGCCGCGACGGCGTCGGCGAGCGCGTGCCGGACCCCCGTGGGCCTCGAGGCGGGCGAGCGC
>NZ_JBNFOF010000206.1:0-5545 GCF_057364645.1 Janibacter sp. CFPM2_SD2 | reverse complement strand
CGCCGTCCCACGGCTCGGCGAGCACGGGACCGCCGGGGGAGGCGACGGCGAGCAGGAAGCGCCCCGGCAGCCCGGCCAGCCCGGGGTCCGCGAGCAGCCCCTCGTCGAGGGCGGTCACGAGGTCGTCGAGCCCGGGATGCGGATCGGCGACGATGTTGCGCGCCTTGTCGTGCGGGCCGGAGGGGACGAGTCCGAGGTCGCCGATCGCCGTGATGAGCTCACGGGGGAGCGGGTCGGGCAGGCCGCGCAGCTGCAGGCTGCCACGTGAGGTGAGCGTGATGTCCGGGTTGCCGAACCGGCTTGCGAGAGAGGAGATCTCGCGCAGCGTGGCGGCGTCCACCCGACCACCGGGGATGCGCAGACGCACCATCGCCCCGTCCGCCGAGACGAAGGGGGTGAGCAGCCCCGGGCAGCGGTCGGCCCCGCTGCGGGAGGGCGTCGGTGTGCTCACGGCAGGGCAGCCTACGCGGCCCCGGTAGGCTGCCGGACAACCGAGCAGCGCGGAACCCGGTGCAAGTCCGGGACGGTCCCGCCACTGTGAGCGAAGCCCCCTTCGCGAGTCAGACACGCACTGCCGGCCGGCCTGCACGAGACCGTGCGGGTCCCTCCCTTCGACCGCGGGGCGCGGACCCCCGCCAAGGAGCCAGACGTGACCACCGTCGCCCTGCTGTCCACCTCCGACACCGACCTGCTGAGCGCGCGCAGCGCCGGCGTCGACTATGTCGTCGGCAACCCCGCCCGCCTCACCGACGAGCAGATCGCCGAGCGCGTCGCCGGCGCCGACATCGTCGTCGTGCGTTACCTCGGATCCCCGCAGGGGCTGTGGGAGGGCTTCGCGGACCTGCGCACCGCCAGCGCGCCGCTCGTCGTCCTCGGCGGCACCCAGGAGCCCGACGCGGCGCTCATGGAGCTGTCGACGGTCCCGCCCGGCACCGCGGCCGAGGCCCACCGCTACCTCGCCGAAGGGGGACCGGCCAACCTCGCGCAGCTGCACGCCTTCCTCGGCGACACCCTCCTGCTCACCGGTGAGGGCTTCGAGGCGCCGCAGGCGCTGCCCCAGTGGGGTGTCCTCGAGCGCGACGAGCCGGCCGCCCTCGACACCGCCGGCAGCGACACCCGTCGGCCCCGCGTCGGCGTCCTCATCTACCGGGCCCAGTACGCCGCCGGCAACACCGACTACGCGCACGCGCTCGCCGATGCGATCGACGCGGCCGGCGGCCAGGGCGTCGTCATCCACTCCGCCTCCCTGCGCGACGCACCCGACGGCCTGCTCGAGGAGCTCGGCACCCTCGACGCCCTCGTCACGACGGTCCTCGCGGCCGGCGGCACCAAGCCCGCCACCGCCGGCGCCGGCGAGGACGACGAGGCCTGGGACGTGGAGAAGCTTGCCGCCCTCGACATCCCGATCCTCCAGGGCCTGTGCCTCACCTGGGGTCGCGCCGACTGGGAGGAGTCCGACGACGGCATGAGCCCGCTCGACGTCGCGACCCAGGTCGCCGTCCCCGAGTTCGACGGTCGCCTCATCACGGTCGCCTTCTCCTTCAAGGAGTTCGACGACGAGGGCCTGCCGCACTACGTCGCCGACCCCGAGCGTGCGGCCCGCGTCGCCGGCATCGCCGTCAACCACGCGCGCCTGCGCTCCACGCCGGTCGCCGAGCGCAAGATCGCCGTCGTCCTCTCGGCCTACCCGACGAAGCACTCCCGCCTGGGCAATGCCGTCGGCCTCGACACCCCGGTCTCGACGATCCGCCTGCTGCGTGCGATGCGCGAGGCGGGCTACGACCTCGGTGACGGCTTCGTGGGGATGGACCCGCTCCCTTCGGTCGAGGGCGAGGCGTCCGACACGACCTCGGGCAATGCCCTGATCCACGAGCTCATCGCCGCCGGCGGGCAGGACGAGGAGTGGCTCACCCAGGAGCAGGTCGAGGGCGCTCAGGTGCGCATCCCGGCCGCGCGCTACCGCGAGTGGTTCGACGCCTTCCCCGCCGACCTGCGCGAGGCGATGACCGAGCACTGGGGCGAGGCGCCCGGCGAGGTCTTCGTCGACACGACGCGTGACGCGAGTGGCGAGATCGTCACCGCAGCCCTCGTCCGCGGCAACGTCGCCCTCCTCGTCCAGCCGCCCCGCGGCTTCGGCGAGAACCCCATCGCGATCTACCACGACCCCGACCTGCCGCCGACGCACCACTACCTCGCGACCTACCGCTGGATCGAGGAGGAGTTCGGCGCGCACGCCGTCGTCCACGTCGGCAAGCACGGCAACCTCGAGTGGCTCTCGGGCAAGAACCTCGCGATGTCCGCCTCCTGCGGCACCGACGCGGCCCTGGGCAACCTGCCGCTCGTCTACCCCTTCCTCGTCAACGACCCCGGTGAGGGCACGCAGGCCAAGCGCCGTGCCCACGCGACGATCGTCGACCACCTCGTCCCGCCGATGGCCCGCGCCGAGTCCTACGGCGACATCTCCCGCCTCGAGCAGCTCCTCGACGAGTACGGCAACGTCTCGGTCATGGACCCGGCCAAGGCGCCGGCCCTGCGCGGCGAGATCTGGCAGCTGCTGCACGCCGCGCAGATGCACGTCGACCTCGGTCTGGGCGACGATGTCGACCTCGACGACGCCGACGGCTTCGACGACCTCGTCATGCACGTCGACGGCTGGCTCTGCGAGATCAAGGACGTCCAGATCCGCGACGGTCTGCACGTCCTCGGCCAGGCGCCGCAGGGCGAGGAGCTCGTCAACCTCGTGCTCGCCGTCCTGCGTGCCGCGCAGGTCTTCTCCGGCCAGGTCGGGTCCGTCCCCGGTCTGCGGGCGGCGCTCGGCCTCGCCGAGGACGCCTCCACCACCGAGACCGATGCGGTCGAAGGGAGGGCCCGTCACCTCGTCGAGGCCCTCGCCGCCGCGGACTGGTCTGCCTCTGCCGCAGGCGATCTCGTCGCGCAGCACGAGCCCGACCTCGCGCCGGAGGCGGCCGCCGAGGTCACCCGGGTGCTCGAGTTCGCCGCGACGCAGGTCGTGCCGCGGCTCGCCGCGACCGAACGCGAGCTGCCGATGGTGCTGCACGCCCTCGACGGCGGCTACATCCCCGCAGGGCCGAGCGGGTCCCCCCTTCGTGGCCTCGTCAACGTGCTGCCCACCGGGCGCAACTTCTACTCCGTCGACCCCAAGGCGATCCCCTCGCGGCTGGCCTACCAGACGGGCACCGCGATGGCTGACTCGCTGCTCGCCCGCTACCGCGAGGAGACCGGTGAGCTGCCGACCTCGGTCGGGCTGTCGATGTGGGGCACGTCGGCGATGCGCACCTCCGGCGACGACATCGGAGAGGTGCTCGCCCTGCTCGGCGTGACGCCGGTGTGGGACGAGCAGTCCCGCCGGGTCACCGGTCTCGAGCCGATCCCGCTCGCGGAGCTCGGCCGCCCGCGCATCGACGTCACCGTGCGCATCTCGGGCTTCTTCCGCGACGCCTTCCCGCACGTCATCGCCCTCATCGACGACGCCGTCGCGCTCGTCGCCGGCCTCGACGAGGCCCCTGAGGACAACCACGTGCGCGCGCACACCGTCGCCGACCTCGCCGAGCACGGTGACGAGCGACGCTCTCGCACACGGATCTTCGGCTCCAAGCCTGGCTCCTACGGCGCGGGCATCCTCCAGGTCGTCGAGTCGGGCAACTGGCGCAGCGACGACGACCTCGCGCAGGTCTACACCGCGTGGGGCGGCTACGCCTACGGCCGCGACCTCGACGGTGCACCGGCCGCCGAGGACATGGAGCGGACCTACCGCCGCATCCAGGTCGCGGCCAAGAACGTCGACAACCGTGAGTCCGACATCCTCGACAGCGACGACTACTTCCAGTACCACGGCGGCATGGTCGCGACGGTCCGGGCGCTGACCGGCAGCGAGCCCAAGGCCTATGTCGGCGACTCGACCTCGCCCGACGCGGTGCGCACCCGCACGCTGCAGGAGGAGACCAACCGGGTCTTCCGCTCGCGCGTCGTCAACCCGCGGTGGATCTCGGCGATGCAGCGCCACGGCTACAAGGGCGCCTTCGAGCTCGCGGCGACCGTCGACTACCTCTTCGGCTTCGACGCGACGGCCGGCGTCGTCCACGACTGGATGTACGACCGGATCGCGCAGGACTACGTCCTCGACGAGACCAACCAGGAGTTCATGCGCCGGGCCAACCCGTGGGCCCTGCGTGGCATCGTCGAAAAGCTCACCGAGGCTGCCGACCGCGGCCTGTGGGAGGAGCCGGACCCCGAGGTCGTGCGCGCGATGCAGCAGGTCTACCTCGACATCGAGGGCGACCTCGAGGACGACGAGTGAGCGCGGGGCAGGGCGAGGGCGGGGGCCTCGACGGCGCCCGGTACGCCCGCCCGGTCCCGACGATCGGTGACACGAGCAGCGCGGCGCAGCGTCGCGAGGACCCCTCGGGCTGGGCCATGGGCGAGGCCGTCACCGAGGCCCTCGCCTCCGTCGTCGCCGGCCGGCGCGACATCCGGCGCTACCGGCCGGACGCCGTGCCCGAGGAGCTCATCACAGCCGTCCTCGAGGCCGGGCACCGGGCGCCGAGCGTCGGCCACTCGCAGCCCTGGCGCTTCATCGTCGTCACCGACCCGGCGACCCGTGACCGGGCCGCCGCGATGGCCGACAGGGCGCGGGTCGACCAGGCCGCGCACCTCGCCTCGGAGCGTGCCGCGCGCATGCTCGACCTCAAGCTCGAGGGCCTGCGCGAGGCCCCCGTCGGCGTCGTCGTCGCCTGCGACCGGCGTACCCCGGCGACCGGCGTCCTCGGGCGGGCGACCTTCCCCGACGCAGATCTCTGGTCCTGCGCGACGGCCATCGAGAACATGTGGCTCACCGCCCGCGCCCACGGCCTCGGCATGGGATGGGTGACGCTCTTCGACCCCGACGAGCTCGCCGACCTGCTCGGCCTGCCCGAGGGCGTCGTCACGCTCGGCTGGCTCTGCCTCGGCTGGCCCGACGAGCGCCCGCCCGTCGCCCGGCCTGGAGCGCGCCGCCTGGTCGAAGAAGACCCCGCTCGAGCAGGTCGTCCTGCGGGAGCGCTGGCCGGCCGACGAGGGCGCCCCCCAGCAGCCGGTCTCGCACCTGCGCGGCCCCGAGCCGACGCGTCTCGTCGGCGCGACCGATGCCGCCGACGAGCTGCTCTCACCGCCGGAGTCGCTCGGTGTCCTCGACCGCGCGCTCAACCGCGTGCTCGCCGTCGGCGCGCAGGACGTCACCGGTGGCACCCTCGTCCTCGCCGGCGCCGACCACCCGGTCACGGACCTCGGCGTGAGCGCCTTCCCTGCCGCCACGACCCACGACGTGCTCGCCGCGACCGTCGCCGGCACCTCGCTCGGTGCCGCCGCGGCGAAGGGAGCCGGACTCGCCGTCGTCGGGGTGGACGCCGGTGTGGCCCAGGCAGTCCCGGGTGCGCACGGAGTCCGACCAACGGGGGAGCGGGGCGACCTCGCGTCCACGGATGCGATGACGCTCGCCGACGTCGACGCCCCTCGTCGCCGCCGGGGCGCGAGATCCGGCACCGCGGCC
>NZ_JBNFOF010000205.1:0-5595 GCF_057364645.1 Janibacter sp. CFPM2_SD2 | reverse complement strand
AGAAGTTGCCCCTTGAAGCATCTGGCCGGAGACGGTGGGTGGTGATGGGTGTGCGTGTGAATCTTGAGAACTCAACAGCGTGTCAAAAATCGATGCCAATACCTCGTCTTGGCTGGTTGTGCCTGGTCCTGCGTTCGTGGGGTTGGGTGTGATTGGTCGGATGAATTTTTCCTTTGGTTGACAATGAATGAACTCAGCGATTGCGCTGGTTGTTCTTGCTCAGTCATGGTTCAGCCCTTTGTTGGGTTACTGATTGGCTCTGATGCTCGCTTTGGTGGGTGTTGGGGTTTTTAATCATCAACGGAGAGTTTGATCCTGGCTCAGGACGAACGCTGGCGGCGTGCTTAACACATGCAAGTCGAACGGTGAAGCTCCAGCTTGCTGGAGTGGATCAGTGGCGAACGGGTGAGTAACACGTGAGCAACCTGCCCCAGACTCTGGAATAAGCGCTGGAAACGGCGTCTAATACTGGATACGAGATCAAGCCGCATGGTTATGGTCTGGAAAGTTTTTCGGTTTGGGATGGGCTCGCGGCCTATCAGCTTGTTGGTGAGGTAATGGCTCACCAAGGCGACGACGGGTAGCCGGCCTGAGAGGGCGACCGGCCACACTGGGACTGAGACACGGCCCAGACTCCTACGGGAGGCAGCAGTGGGGAATATTGCACAATGGGCGAAAGCCTGATGCAGCGACGCCGCGTGAGGGATGACGGCCTTCGGGTTGTAAACCTCTTTCAGCAGGGAAGAAGCGAAAGTGACGGTACCTGCAGAAGAAGCACCGGCTAACTACGTGCCAGCAGCCGCGGTAATACGTAGGGTGCGAGCGTTGTCCGGAATTATTGGGCGTAAAGAGCTTGTAGGCGGTTTGTCGCGTCTGCTGTGAAAATCCGGGGCTCAACCCCGGACTTGCAGTGGGTACGGGCAGACTAGAGTGTGGTAGGGGAGACTGGAATTCCTGGTGTAGCGGTGAAATGCGCAGATATCAGGAGGAACACCGATGGCGAAGGCAGGTCTCTGGGCCACTACTGACGCTGAGAAGCGAAAGCATGGGGAGCGAACAGGATTAGATACCCTGGTAGTCCATGCCGTAAACGTTGGGCGCTAGGTGTGGGACTCATTCCACGAGTTCCGTGCCGCAGCTAACGCATTAAGCGCCCCGCCTGGGGAGTACGGCCGCAAGGCTAAAACTCAAAGGAATTGACGGGGGCCCGCACAAGCGGCGGAGCATGCGGATTAATTCGATGCAACGCGAAGAACCTTACCAAGGCTTGACATATACCGGAAACTTCCAGAGATGGTTGCCCCCTTTGGGTCGGTATACAGGTGGTGCATGGTTGTCGTCAGCTCGTGTCGTGAGATGTTGGGTTAAGTCCCGCAACGAGCGCAACCCTCGTTCTATGTTGCCAGCACGTTATGGTGGGGACTCATGGAAGACTGCCGGGGTCAACTCGGAGGAAGGTGGGGATGACGTCAAATCATCATGCCCCTTATGTCTTGGGCTTCACGCATGCTACAATGGCCGGTACAAAGGGCTGCGATACCGCAAGGTGGAGCGAATCCCAAAAAACCGGTCTCAGTTCGGATTGGGGTCTGCAACTCGACCCCATGAAGTCGGAGTCGCTAGTAATCGCAGATCAGCAACGCTGCGGTGAATACGTTCCCGGGCCTTGTACACACCGCCCGTCAAGTCACGAAAGTCGGTAACACCCGAAGCCGGTGGCCCAACCCTTGTGGGGGGAGCCGTCGAAGGTGGGACTGGCGATTGGGACTAAGTCGTAACAAGGTAGCCGTACCGGAAGGTGCGGCTGGATCACCTCCTTTCTAAGGAGCACTGGCCACCGTTTGGTGGTCCAGAGCCTAGCTGCCGGCGAGTGTCTGGCAGTAGGTGCTCGGGTGGAACATCGATTATTTGACGCTTGCCTGGTGTGGCTGTTGTTAGTACCGATCACCTGCTCCTTTTGGAGTGGTGACAGTGGAACGCATGAGCTGCCTGGGTGGGTGTCTGACACGTTGTTGGGTCCTGAGGGTTCACGCGAGTGAAGCTTCATGGACTACGACCCCGATGATTACGGTTGTTGGGGTTGGGTTGTGGGCCTTGCCTGGTCGTATACCGCGCTCGTTGTGGGTGTGGGTGTGATCATCTGGTGGGGTTGCCGCCCGTATGTTGAGAACTACACAGTGGACGCGAGCATCTTTATCTTTGTGGCTCAAGTTTTTAAGGGCGCACGGTGGATGCCTTGGCACCAGGAACCGAAGAAGGACGTAGGAATCTGCGATAAGCCTCGGGGAGTCGATAACCAGACTTTGATCCGAGGATTTCCGAATGGGGAAACCCGGCTGGAGGCAAGTCCAGTCACTCCTGTCTGAATATATAGGGCAGGTAGAGGGAACGCGGGGAAGTGAAACATCTCAGTACCCGCAGGAAGAGAAAACAATAGTGATTCCGTGAGTAGTGGCGAGCGAAAGCGGATGAGGCCAAACCGAGCTTGTGTGATAGCTGTCAGGCGTTGCAGGTTCGGGGTTGTGGGATTTTCTGTCTCAGGACTGACATTCTGGGCTGGAGTAAGAAATTCATGTCATAGTCGAAGAGTCTTGAATGGCTCGGCACAGAGGGTGCGACCCCCGTAGACGAAATGGTGTGGACTCCGGATGATTTTTCCCAAGTAGCACGGGGCCCGAGAAATCCCATGTGAATCTGGCGGGACCACCCGTTAAGCCTAAATATTCCCTGGTGACCGATAGCGGACAAGTACCGTGAGGGAAAGGTGAAAAGTACCCCGGGAGGGGAGTGAAATAGATCCTGAAACCGTGCGCTTACAATCCGTCGGAGCCTCCTTGTGGGGTGACGGCGTGCCTTTTGAAGAATGAGCCTGCGAGTTAGTGCTCAGTGGCGAGGTTAACCCGTGTGGGGAAGCCGTAGCGAAAGCGAGTCCGAATAGGGCGTTTAGTCGCTGGGTCTAGACCCGAAGCGGAGTGATCTACCCATGGCCAGGTTGAAGCGACGGTAAGACGTCGTGGAGGACCGAACCCACTTAGGTTGAAAACTGAGGGGATGAGCTGTGGGTAGGGGTGAAAGGCCAATCAAACTCCGTGATAGCTGGTTCTCCCCGAAATGCATTTAGGTGCAGCGTCACGTGTTTCTTACCGGAGGTAGAGCTACTGGATAGCTAATGGGCCTCACCAGGTTACTGACGTTAGCCAAACTCCGAATGCCGGTAAGTGAGAGCGTGGCAGTGAGACTGCGGGGGATAAGCTCCGTAGTCGAGAGGGAAACAGCCCAGATCACCAGCTAAGGTCCCTAAGCGTGTGCTAAGTGGAAAAGGATGTGGAGTTGCCGTGACAACCAGGAGGTTGGCTTAGAAGCAGCCACCCTTTAAAGAGTGCGTAATAGCTCACTGGTCAAGTGATTCCGCGCCGACAATGTAGCGGGGCTCAAGCACACCACCGAAGCTGTGGCATTGACACACTGCTCGGCACCCTTGTGGTGTCCAGGCGTGTTGATGGGTAGGGGAGCGTCGTGTGGCGAGTGAAGCGGCGGAGTGATCCAGTCGTGGATGCCACACGAGTGAGAATGCAGGCATGAGTAGCGAATGACGGGTGAGAAACCCGTCCGCCGAATAACCAAGGGTTCCAGGGTCAAGCTAATCTGCCCTGGGTAAGTCGGGACCTAAGGCGAGGCCGACAGGCGTAGTCGATGGACATCCGGTTGATATTCCGGAACCGGCGAAGAACCGCCCATGATGAATCCAGTGATGCTAAGCGCCTGAAGCTCATCGTTAGTGACCCTTCGGGGTTGCGCTGGTGAGTGGAACGCGTGACCCGAGCTGGTAGTAGTCAAGTGATGGGGAGACGCAGGAAGGTAGCCTCCGCGTGGCGATGGTTGTCCACGTCCAAGGGTGTAGGGAGTCAGGTAGGCAAATCCGCCTGGCATGTTCCTGAGACCTGATGGTGACCTCTTTTGAGGGAAGCAGGGTGATCCTATGCTGCCGAGAAAATCCTCTAGCGAGGTTCGAGCCGCCCGTACCCCAAACCGACTCAGGTGGTTAGGTAGAGAATACCAAGGCGATCGAGTGAATCGTGGTTAAGGAATTCGGCAAAATGCCCCCGTAACTTCGGGAGAAGGGGGGCCCGGACCCTGAAGCTCTTTACGGGCTAGGGGAAAGGGCCGCAGAGACCAGGGAGAAGCGACTGTTTACTAAAAACACAGGTCCGTGCGAAGTCGCAAGACGATGTATACGGACTGACGCCTGCCCGGTGCTGGAAGGTTAAGAGGACCGGTTAGCCCCTTGTGGGCGAAGCTGAGAATTTAAGCCCCAGTAAACGGCGGTGGTAACTATAACCATCCTAAGGTAGCGAAATTCCTTGTCGGGTAAGTTCCGACCTGCACGAATGGCGTAACGACTTCTCCACTGTCTCAACCGCGAACTCGGCGAAATTGCACTACGAGTAAAGATGCTCGTTACGCGCAGCAGGACGGAAAGACCCCGGGACCTTCACTATAGCTTGGTATTGGTGATCGGGACGGCTTGTGTAGGATAGGTGGGAGACTGTGAAGCATGCACGCCAGTGTGTGTGGAGTCATCGTTGAAATACCACTCTGGTCGTTCTGGTTATCTAACCTCGGTCCGTGATCCGGATCAGGGACATTGCCTGGTGGGTAGTTTAACTGGGGCGGTTGCCTCCTAAAATGTAACGGAGGCGCTCAAAGGTTCCCTCAGCCTGGTTGGCAATCAGGTGGCGAGTGCAAGTGTACAAGGGAGCTTGACTGCGAGACAGACATGTCGAGCAGGGACGAAAGTCGGAACTAGTGACCCGACGGTGGCTTGTGGAAGCGCCGTCGCTCAACGGATAAAAGGTACCCCGGGGATAACAGGCTGATCTTCCCCAAGAGTCCATATCGACGGGATGGTTTGGCACCTCGATGTCGGCTCGTCGCATCCTGGGGGTGGAGTAGCTCCCAAGGGTTGGGCTGTTCGCCCATTAAAGCGGCACGCGAGCTGGGTTTAGAACGTCGTGAGACAGTTCGGTCCCTATCCGCTGTGCGCGTAGGAAACTTGAGAGAGGCTGACCTTAGTACGAGAGGACCGGGTTGGACGAACCTCTGGTGTGTGAGTTGTTCTGCCAAGGGCACCGCTCATTAGCTACGTTCGGGAGTGATAACCGCTGAAAGCATCTAAGCGGGAAGCATGTCTCAAGATGAGGTTTCCATGGAGCTTTGCTCCGAGAGGCTCCCAGTAGACGACTGGGTTGATAGGCCAGATGTGGAAGTGCAGCAATGCATGTAGCTGACTGGTACTAATAAGCCGATAACTTGATACACACACAACCCTTGTGTTGCGTAAAAAAGAACGATGTTCGCGTCCACTGTGCAGTTCCCGAGATACGGTCGGGACACAATGCACGTCCACTGTATTTCCATAGAGTTTCGGCTGTCATAGCGAAGGGGAAACGCCCGGTCCCATTCCGAACCCGGAAGCTAAGCCCTTCAGCGCCGATGGTACTGCACTGGTGACGGTGTGGGAGAGTAGGACGCAGCCGGACAAACATTCACAAGAAGCCCCCCAGCGAGTCGCTGGGGGGCTTCTTGCATTCCCGG
>NZ_JBNFOF010000204.1:0-5646 GCF_057364645.1 Janibacter sp. CFPM2_SD2 | reverse complement strand
GGCTCGTCGCCTGCCTCTCCGGCCCCTGGCCGGGGCGCGGACCGCCGACGGCGAGCGCGACGTCTTCGCCGACCCCTACCTCGACGGCCCGGCTGGTCCTCAGCTCGGGCTGCTCCTGCTGCGCGACCCCGTGCCGGAGGTCGGCGACGACCCGGCAGAGCTCGAGCGGCACAACACCGCGCAGTCGGTCGCCGACCACGCCGAGGCCACCGGCGTGCGGCTCCTCGAGCACACGGCCTCGCCCGGGCACCCCCTCGAGCGCCTCGCCGAGCTCGTCGCGCTCACCGACTTCGCCGCGACCTACCTCGCCATCGGCCACGGGCTCGACCCCGCGACCGTCCCCGGCATCTCCGACCTCCACCTGCCCAGGAAGGCCCCAGAGTGATCGACGTCGACATCGCTGTCATCGGCAGCGGATCCGGCAACAGCCTGCTCACCGACGACCTGTCGGACCGCACCTTCGCGATGATCGAAGGGGGTGCCGTCTTCGGCGGCACGTGCCTCAACGTCGGGTGCATCCCGACGAAGATGTACGTCCACGTCGCCGAGGTGGCCACCTCCGTGCGCGAAGGGGGCCGGCTCGGTGTTGACGCCACGCTCGAGCGGGTGCGCTTCACCGACGTGCGTGACCGCGTCTTCGGCCGGATCGACCCGATCTCCGCCGCCGGCGAGGCCTACCGGCGCGACGGCGAGGGGGTGCACCTGCTGCGTGGACGGGCCCGCTTCACCGGGCCGCGCGAGCTCGAGGTCGACCTGCTCGACGGCGGCACCGAGCGGGTGCGGGCCGGCAGGTCGTCGTCGCCACCGGGTCGCACGCCGTCATCCCCGACGACCTCGCGGTCGCGGCACAGCGCGAGGGCATCACGCTGCACACCTCCGACACCGTCATGCGGCTCGACGAGCAGCCGGAGCGGATGCTCGTCGTCGGCGGTGGCTACATCGCCATGGAGATGGCGCACGTCTTCTCGGCCTTCGGCACGCAGGTCGTCGTCACCGCCCGCGGCGACCGGCTCCTGCGCCACCTCGACGACGACATCTCGGCCGCCTTCACCACGGCCGCCACCGAGCAGTGGGACGTGCGGCTCGGCACGCAGGTCACCGACCTGCATCGCGGCGACACCGGCATCACGGCCACCCTCACCGACGGGTCGACCGTGGAGACCGACGTCGTGCTCGTCGCGACCGGCCGCCGACCCAGCACCCAGGACATGGGCCTCGCCCTCGCCGGCGTGCAGGTGCACGACGACGACCGCGTCGTCGTCGACGAGCACGGCCGCACCACCGCCGACGGGGTGTGGTCCCTCGGGGACGCCAGCTCCCCCTTCCAGCTCAAGCACGTCGCCAACCACGAGGCGCGCATCGTCGCCCACAACCTCGCCCACCCCGACGACCTGCAGTCCTTCACCCACACGGCGGTGCCGGCCGCGGTCTTCACCCACCCGCAGATCGCCTCCGTCGGCCTCACCGAGGAGGAGGCCCGCGAGCAGGGGCTCGACGTCCGCGTCAAGGTGCAGCAGTACGGCGACACCGCCTACGGCTGGGCCATGGAGGACACGAGCAGCATCTGCAAGGTCATCGCCGACCGCGCCACCGGTCGCCTCGTCGGGGGCCACCTCCTCGGGCCCCAGGCATCCACCCTCGTCCAGCCGCTCATCCAGATGATGGCCTTCGACCAGCCGATCGCCGAGATGGTCCGCGGCCAGTACTGGATCCACCCGGCGCTGACCGAGGTCGTCGAAAATGCCCTGCTCGGCCTCGACCTCAACCCGAGCGAGGACCACGTCGAGTCGCCGCCGCTCGCCTGAGGGCACGGGCCGCCCTGCTCCCATACGCTGTCCCCGTGCTGACGACCCACGAAACCACCGGGCCCCTGCGATGAGCGGCGGCCTCTTCGCGCTCCTCGACGACATCTCCGTGCTCGCCCGCGCAGCGGCGGCCTCGATCGACGACGTCGCGGCCGCCTCCGGGCGCGCGAGCGTCAAGGCGGCAGGAGTCGTCGTCGACGACACTGCCGTGACCCCGCGCTACGTCGAGGGACTCGACCCCAAGCGTGAGCTCCCGATCATCAAGCGGATCACCATCGGGTCGCTGCGCAACAAGCTCCTCTTCATCGTCCCGGCGATCCTGCTGCTCAACGCCTTCCTACCGTGGGCGCTGTCGCCGCTGCTCATGCTCGGCGGCACCTACCTGTGCTTCGAGGGAGCCGAGAAGATCTGGGAGAAGGTGTCTGGGCACGGCCACCACGCCGGTGACGAGGAGCAGGTCGGCGACGAGGACGCGATCGTCAAGGGCGCGGTGACGACCGACTTCATCCTCTCCGCCGAGATCATGGTCATCTCGCTCAAGGCCGTGCTCGACGAGGGACTCGACGACTCCTTCTGGTACCTGCTCGCGGTGATGGTCGTCGTCGCCATCGTCATCACGCTCGTCGTCTACGGGACGGTCGGCCTCATCGTGAAGATGGACGACATCGGCCTGGCCCTGTCGAAGCGCGAGTCCGGCCTGTCGCAGACCATCGGCCAGGGCCTGGTCACCGGCATGCCCAAGCTGCTCACCGTGCTGTCCGTCGTCGGCGTCGCCGCGATGCTCTGGGTCGGTGGCCACATCATCCTCGTCGGCCTCGAGGAGACCGGCTGGCTGCCGCAGCCCTACGAGTTCGTCCACCACCTCGAGGAGCAGGTCCACCACGCGACCGGCGCCCTGGGCGGCGTCCTCGGCTGGCTGACCAACACCGTCGCCTCCGCGATCCTCGGCCTGGTCGTCGGCGCGATCGTCGTCGCGGTCATGCACGTGCTCCCCTTCGGCAAGGACGAAGGGGAGGGCGCCGGGGCCCACTGATGGTCACCACCATCGCTCCCCTCGTGCTCGACGATGCCGCCGTCCTCGGCCGGCTGCACAACGCCCTGTGGCGCTCCACCTACGCGGGTCTGCTGCCCGCTGCGGTCCTTGCCGCGCGGGACGACGCGAGCAACGTGCACCGGTGGCAGGAGCGGGCCCAGGCCCACGAGGAGTCGGGCGTCTCGCGCGAAGGGGGCCGGACCCTGGTCGCGCACGACCGGGCAGGTGCGCCGATCGGCTGGGCCACCGTCGGGCTCCCACGTGATGCGTCGCCCCCCACACCCGTCGAGCTGTGGTCCCTCTACGTCGCTGCGGAGCACCACGGACGAGGCGTCGCCCAGTGCTCGTGGCAGCGGCCCTCCCGGACGCGCAGGCCGCTCACCTGTGGGTCCTCGTGGGCAACGAGCGGGCCATCTCCTTCTACCGCAAGGTGGGCTTCGCGCCGGACGGCGTGACGCAGCACGACGACACGGTCGGGGCCGACGACCTGCGCATGGTTCGAGGGGTCTGAGCGGCGTGGGCGATGGGTCGAAGAAGAAGCGCCCGGAGATGCGGGCGATTCTTTCTTGACCCACCCCGCTCGGCTCGCCCCGGGCGTCGTCGACGGTCACGCCGCCTACACTGGCGGGTGCCGGCGTGGGTGATACCCCGCGACAGACCCAGAAGGGTCGCGCCGGGTCCGATCCCACACCTGTCACAGGAGTACGCATGTCCTTCGACTACAAGGTCGCCGACCTGGGCCTCGCCGAGGCCGGCCGTCACCAGATCCGCCTCGCCGAGCACGAGATGCCCGGCCTGATGAGCCTGCGCGAGGAGTTCGGTGAGTCGCAGCCGCTCAAGGGCGCGCGCATCGCCGGCTCGCTGCACATGACCGTGCAGACCGCCGTCCTGATCGAGACCCTCACCGCGCTGGGCGCCGAGGTCCGCTGGGCCAGCTGCAACATCTACTCGACGCAGGACGAGGCCGCCGCGGCGATCGTCGTCGGCGCCGGCACCCCCGAGGACCCGAAGGGTGTCCCGGTCTTCGCGTGGAAGGGCGAGAGCCTCGAGGAGTACTGGGACTGCACCGAGCAGATCCTCACCTGGGCCGACGGCGGGCCCAACATGATCCTCGACGACGGTGGCGACGCCACGATGCTCGTCCACAAGGGCAAGGAGTGGGAGGCCGCCGGTCAGGTGCCGCCCACGACCGACGAGGACTCCGAGGAGTTCGGCGTCTTCAAGGCACTCGTGCGTCGCACCCTCGAGACCGACCCGCAGAAGTGGACCACGGTCGCCGCCGGCATCAAGGGCGTCACCGAGGAGACCACGACCGGCGTGCACCGCCTCTACCAGCTCGCCGAGGCCGGCGAGCTGCTCTTCCCGGCGATCAACGTCAACGACGCGGTCACCAAGAGCAAGTTCGACAACAAGTACGGCACCCGCCACTCCGTCCTCGACGGCCTCAACCGCGCCACCGACGTGCTCGTCGGCGGCAAGGTCGCCGTCGTCGCGGGCTACGGCGACGTCGGCAAGGGCGTCGCCAGCGCGCTCGCCGGCCAGGGAGCCCGCGTCGTCGTCACCGAGGTCGACCCCATCTGCGCGCTGCAGGCCGCGATGGAGGGCTTCGAGGTCACGACGATGGACAAGGCCGCGACCTACGGCGACATCTTCGTCACGACGACCGGCTGCTACGACGTCATCACCGCCGAGCACATGTCGTCGATGAAGAACAAGGCGATCGTGTCCAACATCGGTCACTTCGACAACGAGATCGACATGGCCGGCCTCGCCCGCACCGAGGGCATCACCAAGACCGAGATCAAGCCGCAGGTCCACGAGTGGACCTTCGCCGACGGTCACTCGATCATCGTGCTGTCCGAGGGCCGCCTGATGAACCTCGGCAACGCCACCGGCCACCCGAGCTTCGTCATGTCGAACTCCTTCGCGAACCAGACGATCGCCCAGATCGAGCTCTTCGACAAGGCCGAGGACTACGTCGACGACGACGGCAAGCCGACGGTCACCACGCTGCCCAAGCACCTCGACGAGAAGGTCGCCCGCCTCCACCTCGACGCCCTCGGCGTCGAGCTGACCGAGCTGACCAAGGGCCAGGCCGAGTACCTCGGCGTCGACGTCGCCGGGCCGTACAAGCCGGAGCACTACCGCTACTGACCCTTCGCGGTGAGCCCACCGCTCGCCTGTCGTCGCGCGGTCCGGAGGACCACGGCGGCGCTGGGGAAAAGCCCGGACCCTTGCACTCGCTCGTCCTGAGAGGTGCTGGATCCGGGCTTCTCCTTGAGTCGCGCCGCCATGGTCTCCGGACCTCGCTGCGTCCCCGACGCTTCCCCGGTGGCTGAGGTGCGACGCAGGAGCCTCGAAGCCCCCGGCCGCTCAGGGGTGGAGGGAGGCGAGGGCGGCGTCGCTGTCGGCGAGGGCGGCGCGGTCGTGGGTGGAGGCGAAGACGACGAGCTCGTCCGCGCCGGTGCGCTCGACGAGGCCGGTGAGCTGCTCGGCGACGTCCTCGCTCGTGCCGTGGACCGTGGCGGCGAGGTGCTCCTCGACCCGGGCCTGCTGGCGGGCGGTGAGGCGCATCGCCGGCTCGGGACGAAGGGGAGGGAAGGCACCTGTCGTCCGTGACTCCACCATGGCCCAGGCCTCCGGCATCGCCAGCTCGCGGGCCCGCTCGCGGGTGTCGGCGACGAGGCGTCGACGCTGACGAGCACGCTCGGGGGCGTCGCCGGGGCGCTGCGGGGCGGAAGCCCGCGCGGTAGTCCTCGGAGGGGACCGAGGTCGCCGCGCAGGGAGGGGGCCACCGACGACCACCGG
>NZ_JBNFOF010000203.1:0-5663 GCF_057364645.1 Janibacter sp. CFPM2_SD2 | reverse complement strand
GGCCACCCGGGTGCCGCCCCCGGCGCCCGGGTGACGACGAGCCCGGCGGACTCGAGCTCCCGATAGGCGCGCGCGACCGTGCCGGTCGCCAGGCCGAGGTCACCGGCGAGCTGGCGCACGGACGGCAGGCGCTCGCCGGTGACGAGCTGGCCGGTCTCGATGAGCAGGGTCAGCTGGCGGCGCACCTGCTCGAAGGGGGGAGTCGGGTCGACGAGGTCGATCGTCACGACGTCGCTCACAGCGGCACCCCCACGGGCGAGCGGTCGGAGCTGCCCGGAGGCGGCGCCTGACCCGGCCGCAGGCGCGGCCCAGTGCACAGCGCGGCGAAGGTCCCGATCGCCGCCACCGCCGACACGAGCGCGCCCGCGCCGAAGGTGAGCTGGAGGGCTCGCGTCGACGAGGTCGCGCAGGTGCCGCCGGAGTGCGCAACCGTCATGAGCAGCAGCAGCGGCACGAGGGTCGCCCAGCACACGAGCGCGAGGGTGAGCAGCACCGACCGCGTCGACCAGCGCCGCACGGCGTCGTCGACGTCGGCCCCCTCGGCCCCCCTGGGCGGGGCGGGGCGGCGATCGTGCGGCAGGTGACCGCGGCGGCCACCAGGCCGACGAGCAGGGCGGCGGCGATCGGGATGGCGTAGTAGCTGCCGGGCCACGGGGTGCGGATCGTCGTGACGTCCCCGCACACCGTCGTCAGCGCGCGCCCGGCCCGGCCGAGGTCGTCAGGCGAGCCCATGACCGTGCCGACGACGAGGGTCGTGGCGAGCGCGGCGACCGCGATCGTCGCGAGGGCGAGCGGGCCGGCGCCGATGTGGTCGCGCACCCGTCGGGGTCTGGCCAGCGCGGTGCGGGTGAGGGTCGTCTGCCGCGGGCGCGCAGCTCGCCGACGCACATGACCAGGATCAGGGCCATGCCGCCGACCGCCGGTGCGAGGGCGGCGACCCGCCCCAGCGAGACGCCGGCCAGGGCGAAGAGCGCGACCGTCGTGACCAGCGCGAGGACGACGGCCCAGGCGAACCACCGAGTCGAGCGGCGGTGCAGGTGCACCACGGCCGCGTGCTCCGGTGCCGTGAGCGGGGTGCGCGAGCGGGCGAGCAGCCACACGAGGAGCGCGACGGCGAGCACCGCCAGGAGGACGAAGGGGAGGACGAGCACGCTGGCCATGGCCGGCTCCTTGTGTCAGGTGAGTGTGACAAGACGAGAGTCCTCCTCCCTTCGCCTTGTGTCAAGTGCATGTGACAAGTCGTCGTGCGCCGACCCGTGGACGCGATTGCCTGCATGGCGCACGGATTCGTATCATCTATCCAGTGACCGGTCCCCGACAGTTGCACTCCATCGGCCGACGACGCGCCTACGCCATCTGGGGTGCCGCCCTGGCGGTCTACGTCCTCGCGGTCTTCCACCGCACCTCGCTCGGCGTCGCGGGCCTGCTCGCCGCCGACCGGTTCGGGATCAACGCCAGCCAGCTCGCGACCTTCACCGTCCTCCAGCTCGCGGTCTACGCGGCGATGCAGGTGCCGGTCGGGGTGGCGCTCGACCGCTTCGGCTCGCGCGCCCTGATCATCAGCGGGCTCGTGTGCATGACCATCGGGCAGCTGTGGTTCGCCGTCGCCGACAGCTTCGCCATGGGCCTGGGGGCCCGCGCCCTCGTCGGCGCCGGCGACGCGATGGTCTTCACCGCCGTCCTGCGGCTCGTCGCGGTGTGGTTCCTCGTGCGACAGGCGCCGGTCATCACCCAGATCACCGGCATGATCGGCCAGATGGGCGCCGTCGCCGCGGCGGTGCCGCTGAGCGCCGCCCTGCACGACCTCGGCTGGACCCGCACCTATGCGCTCGCCGCCTCGCTCGGCGTCATCCTCCTGCTCAGCGCCTTCGCGATCATCAAGGACTCGCCCTACGAGCGCGGCGAGGTCGAGCGGATCAAGCTGCGCGCCCTGCGGCACAGCCTCACCGAGGTCTGGCGCGACCCCGGCACCCGGCTCGGGCTGTCGGTCCACTTCACCTCGCAGTTCGCCCCGACGGTCTTCACCCTGCTGTGGGGCTACCCCTTCCTCGTCTCGGGGCAGGGCCTGTCGCCGACGACCGCCTCGACGCTGCTCACCCTGATGACCTTCGTCGCGCTCGTCGCCGGGCCGACGATCGGCCGCTGGACCGGCCGCAACCCCTACTACCGCTCGGTCGTCGCCCTCGGTGTCGTCGGCGCCATCGCGATCGTCTGGGCGGTCGTCCTCGCCCTGCCCGACCGGTCGCCGCTGTGGCTGCTCGTCGTGCTCGTCGCCGTCACCGCCGTGGGCGGCCCCGGGTCGATGATCGCCTTCGACCTCGCCCGCACCTTCCACCGCAACGACCGCCTCGGGCGCGCATCCGGCGTCGTCAACATGGGCGGCTTCATCGCCTCGCTCGTGACGATGGCGCTCATCGGTCTCGTCCTCGACCGGCTGGCGCCCGGCGGCCCCGACACCTACACCCTCGACGACTTCCGCATCGCGATGAGCGTGCAGTTCCTCCTGTGGGGCTTCGGCGCGGCGATGATCCTGCGCTACCGCCGGTTGAGCCTGCGGCGGGTCGCCGACGCCGGCGCGATGGACGCCCTGCGTCGGGGTGAGGCGCTGCTCCCGGGCATCTCCCGGGACCACGAGGACTGACCGGCGAAGGGGGGTCAGAGCCCGGCGAGCAGTTGGCGCGAGATGACGAGCCGCTGGATCTGGTTGGTCCCCTCGAAGATCTGGGTCACCTTCGCCTCGCGGAAGTAGCGCTCGACGGGGAAGTCCTGGGTGAAGCCGGCGCCGCCGAGGACCTGGATCGCCTCGGTCGTCACCCGCATCGCCGCGTCGGTCGCGACGAGCTTGGCCACCGCCGCCTCCTTGCCGAAGGCCCGCCCGGCGTCGCGCAGCCGCGCCGCGTGCAGGTAGGTCGCCCCGGCCGCTCGTCACGGCGGCCTCCATGTCGGCGAGGAGGAAGGCCAGGCCCTGGTTGCTCGCGATGGTCCGGCCGAACTGCTCGCGCTCTGCCGCATAGCGGGCCGCGACGTCGAGCGCCGCCTGCCCCAGGCCCGTCGCCACCGCGGCGCTGCCCAGCGCCCGGCGTCGAGCCCGGCCAGCGCCATCGGCACCCCGCGCCCGAGCTCGCCGACCTGGCGCTCACCGCTCACCGGCACGTCCTCGAAGATCACCTCGCGCACGGTGTCGCCGTGCAGGCCCATCTTCTTCTCGGGGGTGCCGAAGGACAGCCCCTCGGCGTCGGCCGGCACGACGAAGCAGCTGACCCCGCGGCCGCCGTCGTCGCTCGTGCGGGCGAAGGTCGTGTAGTAGTCGGCGTGGCCGGCGTGCGAGATCCACGCCTTGCGCCCGCGGATGCGCCAGTCGTCGCCGTCGGGCGTCGCCCGCGTCGTCATCGCGCCGATGTCGGAGCCGGCGAGCGGCTCCGAGAGCGCATAGGCGCCGAGGGTCTCGCCGGAGAGCATGTCGGGCAGCAGGGCCTGCTGCTGCTCCGGCGTGCCGTAGGTGTGCACGGCATAGGCCGTCAGCGAGTGGACCGAGACGCCGACCGCGACCGCGGCCCAGGCCGAGGCGATCTCCTCGACGACCTGCAGGTAGACCTCGTAGGGCTGTCCACCGCCACCGAGCTCCTCGGGATAGGGCAGCGAGAGCAACCCCGCCCGCCCGAGGGTGCGGAAGACCTCCCGCGGGAAGACCTCCTCGGTCGCCGCGCGCGCCTCGACCTCGTCCACCTGCGGTCGCAGGGTCTTGTCGCAGATCGCCCGGGTGAGCTCGATGAGATCGTCACCGATGTCCGTGGGCATGAGCCTCGTTGCTGCCATGGGCATCACTGTAGGTGCGGCATCGCTGCCGGCAGCCATCCGGTGGGCCACCTACGGTGGAGGGGTGAGACCTCCCTTCGCCCGCACCGCAGCGACGACGACCGCCATCGCGCTGGCCCTGGCCGCCTGCTCCGCCGACGAGACCTCGAGCCCCACCTCGTCGTCGTCCACCTCCTCTGCCGCGACGTCCTCGCAGCCGACGACGTCGTCGAGCAGCACCACCGCCCCGGCACCTCGCGTCACCGGTGCCCCGGCCTCGCTGACCGCGGCGGTCGCGAAGAAGTACGGCAGGAGCCCGCTGCGCGGCAAGGCCTCGCTCGGCACCTGGCGCGGCGCGAAGGTCGCGGTCGTCACCGCCGCGACGACGCGACCTCGCCGTGCGGCCAAGGGCCGGCAGGAGTGGAAGGTCGTCGGCGGCTGGTGGCCCAGCCTCGGTGCGACCCGCGGCAAGGCCGACGTCGGGGCAGCCGTCACGTCCTCGTCATCGGCTCCGACGCCCGCGAGGGTCAGGACGTGGAGCACTCGCGGGCCGACGCGATCCAGCTCCTCGGTGTCGACGGGGTCGGCGGCGCCGGCCTCATGGGCTTCGCCCGCGACCTGTGGGTGCCGATCCCCGGCCACGGCGAGGGCAAGCTCAACTCCTCGATGGTCTTCGCCGGCCCGAGCGGGCAGACGGAGTCGGTGAGCAGCGTGAGCGGCATCGACGCCGACGGCTACGTCGTCACCGGCTTCGACGGCTTCAAGGCGATCGTCGACGACCTCGGCGGGCTGAACTTCATGGCGCCGAAGGCGATGGACTCGCACCTGAGCGGTGGCCAGGTCAAGAAGGGCTACAACCACCTCGACGGCATGGAGGCCCTCGCCTGGTCGCGCGAGCGCAAGACCCTGCCCGGTGGCGACTTCGACCGCTCACGCAACCAGGGCCTGCTCCTGGCCTCGGCGGCGATCCAGGCGCGCCTGCGCGGGCCGGGTTCGCTGCCCGAGGCGCTGACGGTCATCGACGAGCACGCGAGCAGCAACCTCTCGGCGGAGGAGATGCTCCTTTTCACGGCGGCCTTCTTCCGGGTCAACCCCACGCAGGTGGGGCACGCCGTGGCGAAGGGGCCGACGGGCATGCAGTCGGGCCAGTCGATCGTGCGTCTCGACGAGGACTCCCGGCGGGCCTTCCGCGACTTCCGCGACGGTCGCCTCAGCTGATCGGCGCGGCGTGCGCCGGGTGCACCCGCACCTGCGTCGCCTTGAGCGAGACCCACACCGGGTCGCCCGGCCGCAGCGGCACGTCGGTGAGGGCGGCGGGCGTGACCTCCGCTCCCATGACGAAGGGGGAGTCCAGCCGGACCCGCACGCGGCCGGCGTGGGTCTCCACCCGCGCGACCCGGCCACGCCAGACATTGCGCGGCGACCCCTCGGGCCGGGTGCGGTGCAGCGAGAGCGCGTCGGGGGCGAAGGACACCCAGCAGTCACCCGTGAGGTCGTGCGGTCCGGTCGCGATCTCGACCGGGGCGCCCGTCTCGTCGTGGCCACGGCGCCGCCACCCGCGGTCGCCCGGGCGCGCACGAGGTTGACCCCGGCGAGCCCGGCGGTGAATCCGCTGCGCGGGCGCGCCAGGACATCGCGCACCGGGCCGTGCTCGACCGGGTCGCCGAGCACGGTGAGCGTGTCGCGCGGTCCGTCGCACACGGTGAGCACGTCGAGCACGTCGTGGGTGACGAGCACGACGACGAAGTCGGAGCGCTCGTGCGTGACATCGGCGAGGACGGCGCGCATGGCCGGGGTCGCCTCGACGTCGAGGGCGGCGAGCGGCTCGTCGAGCAGCAGGGCCGCCGGCTCGGCGGCCAGGGCGCGGG
>NZ_JBNFOF010000202.1:0-5664 GCF_057364645.1 Janibacter sp. CFPM2_SD2 | reverse complement strand
GCGGCCGTGCGGCGGCTCGCGCCCGACCACGACGTCGTCCTCGTCCACGACCCCGAGCTCGTGCCGGCCGTCGCCGGGCTGGGGCTGCGCCACCTCGTCTGGGGACGTGCACGAGGACCCCGCCGGCGCCCCTCGTCGTCAAGGACTGGCTGCCGGCCCCCTGCGGCGTCCGTGGCCGCCGCCTGGCGCGACGCCGAGCGGCTCGTCGAGCGCCGGCACCCGCTGCTGCTCGCCGAGCACGCCTACGCGGGGCGCTTCCGCCGCGAGCACACCGTCGTGCCCAATGCCGTCGTCGTGCCCGAGACGGTCCCTCCGGCCGGGGCGCGCGCCTGGTGCACGTCGGCAACCTGACGACCGCCCGTGGCAGCGAGGCGATGGTCGAGGTGGCCCGGCGGGCGCATGCCGGGTCCGACGGGGCGATCACGCTCGAGGTCGTCGGCCCGGCCCGTGACGAGGCCTCGCGGGCGGCGATGGAGGCCGGGGTCGCCGAGGGGATCGTCGTGTGGCACGGCTTCCAGCCCGCCGAGCGGGCGATGGCGACCATCGACGGCGCCCTCGCCGGGCTCGCGCTGCTGCGCGACCTGCCCAACTACCGCGGCTCGATGCCGACAAAGGTCGTCGAGTACCTCGCCCACGGCGTCCCTGCCGTCACGACGCCCCTGCCGCTGGCCCGCGAGCTCGTCGAGGAGTCCGGGGGAGGTCTCGTCGTGCCCTTCGAGGACGTGCAGGCGGCCGCCGATGCCGTGCTGCGCCTGTGGCGGACGCCGGAGGAGGCCGCGGCGATGGGGCGCCGCGGTCGTGAGCTCGTGCGCGAGCGCTACGACTGGGCGAAGGGAGGCGCCGCCTTCGTCGCGGCCCTCACCGAGGTCGCCGCCGCCCGCTCGCCCCGACGCTGACGCGGAGCCTGTGCCGGGGTTCGATGTGTGCGGGTGCGTCCCAGCGCACCGTCGTACATCGACCCGGCGTGGGAGTCAGGCCTCGGAGGACGACGCGGGGACGAGCTCGCCGAGCTCGGCCCGCAGGGCGGGGGAGAGCCCGTCGATCGTGCCGGCGAGGCCGATCTCGGTCGGGGCGAGGCGCTCGAGGGTGCGCCTGACCGCCGCCGGGACCCGGTCGCTGCGCAGGAGCAGCAGCGGGCTGCCGGTGTGCGCCGCGGCGACGACCGCGCTGAGCGTCTCGACCCCCGTCGTGTGTGCCGAGACGAGGACCGTGCCACCGGTCGGCGCGTCGGCGTAGAGGCCCGCGGCGAGGGCCATCGGGCCCTCGGTCGGCCCGAAGGTCACCTCGGCGCCGGTCGCCTCCTGCAGGCGCTGGACGACGTCGAGCGACCAGTCCTCCTCGTTGCCGTCGAGCATGAGTCGCTCGGGCGCGAGGTCGGCGAGGGCACTCACGAGCTCGTCGGGCACGTGGGTCTCCTCGCACACGACGACCGCCCGACCGCTCTCGGCGGCCATCTGCGAGATCGCGGGGGCGCGGCCACCGCTCGCCGGGAGGGTCACGTGGACGACCTCTCGGTCGCGCGGCGGGAAGTCGCGCAGCAGCCGGGCCGAGGTGATGGCGGGGTCGTCCTCGCCGATCCGCTCGACCGGCCGGCCGAGCATGTCCTCGAGGCGATCGGCCGTCGACGCCGCGACGAGGTCCTCGCCACCGACGACGACGACGCGCTGCGGGTCGAGCCGGCGCATCTCGTCACGGGTGGCCGAGGGTACCGAGCCGGGGCGCACCCACAGCAGCGGCCAGCCCAGCCGTGCCGCGATCGGCGCGACGACGCGGGCCGTGGCGACCTTGTGCACGCTGACGACGAAGGCGCCCTCGACGCCGGGCTCCCAGGTGTGCCGGGTGAGCGAGGTGGCGACGTCGACCCGCGAGTCGCCGCCGAAGCGCCGGGTGCCGGGCACCTCCGGCTCGGTCGGGGTGGCCGCCCGCTTCTTGGCGCGCTTGGGCAGGGTCTCCTCGTAGAGCGGCAGGACCTCCTCGGTCGGGCCGTCGGCGATGAGCCGACCCTGGTCCATCCACAGCACACGGTCGCAGATCTGCCGGATGTTGCCGTTGGAGTGCGAGACGAGGAAGACCGTGCCGGCCTGCTCGCGGATCGCCGCGATCCGCTCGGCGCTCTTGGCGCGGAAGTCAGCGTCACCGGTCGCGAGTGCCTCGTCGATCATCAGCACGTCAGGGGCCGCCGCGGTCGAGATCGCGAAGCGCAGCCGCGCGCCCATGCCGGAGGAGTAGGTGCTCATCGGCAGGTAGACCGCGTCGCCGATGCCGGAGAACTCGACGATGTCGTCGAAGCGCTCGCGGATCTCGTCGCGGGTCAGGCCGAGCGCCTGGGCGCCGACGTAGATGTTGCGCTCGCCGCTCAGCTTGCTCATGAGGACGGCGTTGACCCCCAGCAGCGAGGGCTCACCGGCCACCCACAGGCGGCCGGACGAAGGGGGGATCAGCCCGGCGACCGCACGCAGCAGCGTCGACTTGCCGGAGCCGTTGCGGCCGATGATGCCGATGGACTCGCCGTGCCGGGCGACGAAGCTGACGTCCTTGACCGCATGCACCTCGCGCACCCGCGGCTCACGGCGCCCGACGAGGTCCTTGAGCGAGCGCGACTCGCCCTGCCCGGAGGGGCTGCCCATGCGGCCACCGCCGTAGACGGCGTACTTGACGTCGAGGTGGCTGACGACGACCGTCGGGTCGCCGATCGTCACCTGCTCGGGTGCCTGCTCAGCCACGGCCGTACCTCGCCTCGTCGCGCCAGAAGACGAGCAGCCCGATGACGGGCAGGGCGATCGCCCAGGCGGCCATCATCAGCCAGTCACGCGCGATGATGCTCTCGTCTCCGAGCAGCGACTGCGGCCGATGTTGAGCATGAGCGCGAAGGGCTGGTAGATCAGGACGTTGCCGACGGCGTCCGGCAGGTTCTGCGCGTAGTGCACGACGGGGAAGAAGACGCCCGACACGTAGCGCAGCAGCCGCACGACGACCGGGATGAGGTTGCCCAGGTCGCGCGAGGCGTTGACCAGCCGCGCGGCCATCATGGCCAGGCCCGACAGGGCCAGGGCCTGCATGACCACGGCGACGGGGAAGAGGAGCCACTCCCACGTCGGCCGCTCCCCGGTGAAGAGCATGAGCGCGAGGATCAGCCCGAGCGCGGGCAGCAGCGCGATGAGCTCGGTGAGGGTGATCGAGATCGGCAGGATCGCCCGGGGGAAGTGCAGCGCCCGCACGATCGACAGGTTGCCCGTGATCGCCTTGGCGCCGCGGGTGACGACCGTCGACGTGAAGGAGAACATCACGACGCCGATCGCGAGGAAGCCGACGAAGTTGTCGACCCCCCGGCTCGTCTTGAGCAGCAGACCGAAGATCGCGTAGTAGCTCAGGATCAGGAAGAGCGGGTTGAGCACCGCCCAGACCTGACCGAGGTGGTTGTCCTCGTTCTTCGCGTACGACTGCGCCGACGACAGGGTCCAGACGAAGGACCGCCGCCGCCAGATGTCCGCGACGTACTGGCGCAGCGGCGGACGCTCGCTGAGCGTCCGCAGCCCGTGCCTGGCCGCGAGCTCCGCGGCCTCGTCGGTGGAGAGAGCCGGGGGGAGGGGGGCCCGCGAGGGGGCCTCCGTCACAGGCGCTCGACCTTGTCGCTGTCGGCCGCCACGCCGCGGGTGTCGAAGAAGCGCTGGGCCTTGCTCGCCAGGTCCTCGACGTCGAAGGACTTGTGGTTCTGGACGAGGACCGTCAGGTCCGCGGCGGCCACGGCGGCGTCGAGGTCGTCGGCGCGGGTCGCCTCGGGCACGGCCTTCCAGTCCTCGACCTTGGCATCGAAGTACTGGACGCTCGCCCCCTTCGCGATCAGCTGCTGGGCCAGCGGGACCGCCGGCGACTCGCGCTGGTCGGCGATGTCGGGCTTGTAGGTGACACCGAGGAGCAGGACGGTCGAACCGCGCAGCGACTTGCTGTCCTCGTTGAGGATGTTCTGCGCCCGCTGCACGACGTAGGCCGGCATCGTCGAGTTGATCTCCTGGGCCAGCTCGACGAAGCGGAAGGGGTAGCCCAGCTTGGCGCGCACGTTGTACGACAGGTAGTTGGGGTCGATCGGGATGCAGTGACCGCCGACGCCGGGGCCGGGGTAGAAGGCCTGGAAGCCGAAGGGCTTGGTCTTGGCCGCCGCGATGACGTCCCACAGGTCGATGTCGAGGTCGTGGCAGAAGCGCGCCATCTCGTTGACCAGGGCGATGTTGATGTGGCGGTAGGTGTTCTCGAGCAGCTTGGCCGTCTCGGCCTCGCGGGTGCCCTTGGCGCGCACGACGGTGTCGACGAACTGGCCGTAGAAGGCCGCGGCCGCGTCACCGCAGGCCGGGGTGTGGCCGCCGACGACCTTGGGGGTGTTCTTGGCGCCGAACTGCTCGTTGCCCGGGTCGATGCGCTCGGGGGAGAAGGCGAGGAAGAAGTCCTTGCCGGCGACGAGGCCGCCGGCCTCGAGGACCGGGCGCACGACCTCGTCGGTCGTGCCCGGGTAGGTCGTCGACTCGAGGATGATCGTCTGACCGGGCTGCAGGTGCTCGCTGATCGTCTTGACCGCGGAGTTGATCGGGCCGAGGTCGGGGCCGCCGTCCTCCGAGAGGGGGGTCGGCACGCAGATGACGATGGTCTTGACCTCGTCGAGGCGGGCCGGGTCGGTGGTCGCCTCGAAGCCGGCGTCGATCATCGCGCGGATGTCGTCGTCCGAGAGGTCGTCGATGTGGGAGACGCCCGAGTTCAGCGCGTCGACGACGCCCTGGTTGATGTCGAAGCCGAGGACCTTGACCCCGACCTTGGAGGCCTCCTGGGCAAGGGGAAGTCCGACATATCCCTGGCCGATGATCGCGACGTCCGCCACTGTGCATCCTTCTCGTTGTCGTGCTCCCCGGGGTTCCAGGGGGCAACCGGGTCTCCGGTGGCTGGCGCGATCATACCGGCCGGCCCTGTCGGGACGATGACCATCGCCGCCATACAGTGGGCCGCATGTCGCAGCGCCTCCCTGTCCTGCTCGTGACGAGCAACGGCGTGGGGATGGGCCACCTCACCCGGCAGCTCACCGTCGCGCTCAGCGCGCCGGACACGCTCGACCCCGTCCTGTTGTCCCTCTCGGGGGCCCTGCCGACGGTCCGCACCGCCGTCGCGGCCGGACGCCTGCCGGAGCTGGCCGGGGTGCGCACGGAGTACTGCCCCAGCCGCAAGAGCGGATGGCTGCCGAAGGGGGGTCCCTCCCGGCGGCTGCGTGAGCTCCACCCCGCCTACGGCTGGGAGCCGTACTTCGCCGACCGGCTGCGGGCGCTCCTCGCCGAGACCGGCGCCCGGCTCGTCCTCTTCGACGGCGTCGTCCCCTATGCCGGGCTGCGGGCCGCCCGCGAGCAGCTGGCGGGCACCCCCTTCGTCTGGATGCGGCGGGGGATGTGGCGTGCCGGCGTCGGCGACGAGTGGCTCGCCCACGCCGGGATCTTCGACCTCGTCGTCGAGCCGGGGGACTTCGCCGCGGCCGGTGACCGCGGGCCGACCGCCGCCCGCGACGACGCGACCCCGGGTGGCTCCGATCTCGATCGCCGACGCGATCGAGCGGCACGACCGCGCGCAGGCGCGGGCCGCGCTCGGCGACCCCGCCGCGCCGCTGCGCTCACCCCGAGACGGATCCGGGTG
>NZ_JBNFOF010000201.1:0-5701 GCF_057364645.1 Janibacter sp. CFPM2_SD2 | reverse complement strand
GATGCCGCGGGACGCCGGGCCGATCGTCGCGGCCCTCGCGCGGACGGTCGCGTCGAGGCCGCGGCCATCGGGCGCGGGACGGGGCGCAACCCCGCGACTGTCCGGCGCCACCTCGCGCGCGTCATCGCCACGGGTGAGCTCGCCTTCCGCTGCGAGGTCGCCCAGGACCCCACGCTCTGGGCGTTGCACTGCACGTGGCTGGCGAGGGTCCCCGAGGAGGCCAAGGAGCGCACCGTCGCGGCGCTCGCGACCCTGCCCGAGCTGCGGCTGTGCGTGTCGACGACGGGGGAGAGCAACCTGCTCGTGTCGGTGTGGGCGCGCTCGCCGTCGGACCTCCTGCGTCTCGAGCGCCTCCTCGGCGACCGCCTGCCCTGGCTCTCCCTCGTCGACTCGGTCGTCATGCTGCGCACCCTCAAGCGCTTCGGCTGGGTGATCGACGCGCGCGGGCGGTCCACGGGCGAGGTCGTCGAGCCGATGATCATCGGTGACGAGCCCGCCTCTGCCTGACAGGATCGGGACATGCGTTCTCCCGTGCCCGACTACCTGACCGAGGTCGCCGAGGCCTGCTCCGCGACGAAGGGGGGCGAGCCCGCCTCCTACATCCCCGAGCTGGCGAAGGTCGACCCCGACCGCTTCGGCATCGCGCTCGCGACGATCGACGGCGAGGTCTATGCCGTCGGTGACGCCGAGCACGAGTTCACGATCCAGTCGATCTCCAAGGCCTTCGTCTACGGGCTGGCCGTGCGCGACCACGGTCTGGAGCAGGTCCTGGAGAGGATCGACGTCGAGCCGAGCGGCGAACCCTTCGACGAGCTCTCCCTCGACGCCAGTGGCCGCCCGCGCAACCCGATGATCAACGCGGGGGCGATCACCGCCCACACCCTCGTCGGCGAGCCCGACACCGCGCCCCACGAGCGGGTCGAGCGGATCATCCGGCTCCTGTCCGACCTCGCCGGTCGTGAGCTGTCCGTCGACGAGGACGTGTGGCGCTCGGAGGTCGCCACCGCCGACCGCAACCTGGCCATCGCCCACATGCTGCGTAGCCACGGCATCCTCACCGACTCGGCGGAGGAGGTCGTGAGCGCCTACTCACGCCAGTGCGCCGTGCTCGTCACCGCGCGCGATCTCGCGCTCATGGCGGCGACCCTTGCCAACGGCGGCGTGCAGCCGGTGACCGGCAAGCAGGTCTTCACCGGCGCCCAGGTCCGCCACGTCATGTCGGTCATGCTCACCTGCGGCATGTACGACTCCGCCGGCGACTGGGTCTCCTCCGTCGGCATCCCGGCCAAGAGCGGGGTCGGGGGCGGCATCATCGGGGCGATGCCCGGGCAGGCGGGTCTGGCGACGTTCGCCCCGCCGCTCGACGCCCATGGCAACAGCGTGCGTGGCGTCGAGACCTTCGAGCGGCTCTCCCGCGACATGGGCATGCACCTCATGAAGGTCGAGCCGCCCGCCCGGTCGGTCATCCAGTCCAGCCGGGTCATCGATCACCGCGGCGAGCAGGTGCGGGTCTACTACCTCGTCGGCACGATCGGCTTCAGCGGGGCCGAGCACGTCGTGCGCCGGCTCTCCGAGCACCCGCCGCAGGAGCAGGGCATCGCGCTCGACCTCACCGGTGTGCACTCGGTGACCGACGTCGGCCGCCGGATGATCCTCGAGACCGCGCGCCGTCTGCGACTCGACGGTCACGAGGTCTATCTCGTCGACGCCGACGACGTCCTCCCGCAGCCCGACCCGGGCGACGGGCGCGAGCTGCCGCAGCTGGCGGACCGGTGATGCTGCGCCGCCTGATCTACCCGGTCCCCGCCTGGGACCCCGAGGGCGGGCTGCCCGTCGAGAGGACGAAGGGGGCGCCCACCTCGTCCACGCCCCGGCCCCCGAGGGCGGTCGCACGATCGTCTACCTCCACGGCAACGGATCCGACCTGGCGTCGATCAGCCCGCTGGCCGGGCTCTTCGCCCGGCACGGCCTCGGCTCGCGGCCGTGGAGTACCCCGGATACGGCCCGGCGGCGGGACGTCCGCACCAGGAGGCGATCCTCGCGGCTGCACGCGACGGGCTGGCGCACCTCCCCCTTCGCGCGGAGCGGACGGTGCTCGTGGGTGAGTCGCTCGGCTCGTCGGTGGCGGCGCACCTGGCCGCCGAGGGTCGGCTCCACGACGACGAAGGCAGTGGGCGTCTCGTCCTCGTCTCGCCCTTCACCTCGATGACCGCGATGGTGCAGCGGGTCGTGCGCGTCTTCCCGCGGCGGCTTGTGCCCGACCGCTGGGAGACCGACACCCTGCTCGACCGGATCGAGGTGCCGACCCTGCTCGTCCACGGCGAACGTGACGACCTCGTGCCGCTGGCGATGAGCGAGCAGCTGGCACAAGGGATCTCGTCGTCGCAGCGGGTCGTTGTGCCGGGCCGCACCCACAACGACCTGTGGGAGGCGCCGAGCGAGTGCCTCGAGGTCGTCGCTCGCTTCGCCACGCAGGACCTCGGCGGCGCCGCCGTCGAGGGCAGCACCGACGCGGGACGAAACCCGCTGTCCTGACCGCCGGCCCGAGGAGTAGGTTGTGTGCTCGATGCAGATAATTGGCTGGCAGGCACACGAGGCTGCGGTCGAGCGACTGGTCCGCTCGCACGCGGCGATCCCGCACGGGGCGCCGGTGCGACTGGCGAAGCGCACGTCCAACCTCTTCCGCCCTCGCGCCCGGGTCGAGGTGCCGGGGCTCGACGTCTCGGGGCTGGCCGGGGTCATCGAGGTCGACCCGGACACGCGGACCGCGCAGGTGCAGGGCATGTGCACCTACGAGGATCTCGTCGCCGCGACCCTGCCGCACGGGCTGATCCCGCTCGTCGTCCCGCAGCTGCGCACGATCACGCTCGGCGGCGCGGTCACCGGCCTGGGCATCGAGGCGACGAGCTGGCGCAACGGCCTGCCCCACGAGTCGGTGCTCGAGATGGACGTGCTCACCGGGTCCGGCGAGGTCGTCACCGCCGGGCCGGAGGGCGAGCACGCCGACCTCTTCCACGCCTTCCCCAACTCCTACGGGTCGCTCGGCTACGCCACCCGGCTGCACATCGAGCTCGAGGCGGTACCGCCGCGGGTCGCGCTGCGGCACCTGCGCTTCGACGACGCGCAGTCGGCGGCTGAGGCCGTCGAGCGGCTCGTCGCGGCCGGTGAGCACGACGGGGGGCGCATCGACGGCCTCGACGGGGTGGCCTTCGCCCCCGACGAGATCTACCTGACCCTCGCGCGGTGGACCGACGAGGCCGGGGAGACGAGCGACTACACCGGCCAGCAGATCTTCTACCGCTCGCTCCAGGAGCGCACGAGCGACCTGCTGACGATGCACGACTACCTGTGGCGCTGGGACACCGACTGGTTCTGGTGCTCGGGTGCCTTCGGCGTGCAGCGCCCGGCGGTCCGTCGTCTGTGGCCGCGGCGGTGGCGTCGCTCCGACGTCTACCACCGGCTCGTCGCCCTCGACCGACGGCACGGCATCGTCGACCGGCTCGACGCGCGCGCCGGTCGACCCCGGCGCGAGCGCGTCATCCAGGACGTCGAGGTGCCCACGGACCGACTGGCCGACTTCCTCGGGTGGTTCGACGAGGCGATCGGCATGCGGCCGGTGTGGCTGTGCCCCCTTCGCCTGCGGGAGGTCGACGGCCATGCCCGCACCTGGCCCGGCTACCCCCTCGAACCGGGGCGCACCTACGTCAACGTCGGCTTCTGGGGAACCGTGCACGTCGGCCCCGACGCACCGCAGGGCCCGCGCAACCGCGCCATCGAGGCCCGGGTGACCGAGCTCGGCGGGCACAAGTCGCTCTACTCCGAGGCCTTCTACCCGCGTGACGTCTTCGACGCCTCTACGGCGGCCCCAACCTCGCTGCGGTCCAGCAGCGATACGACCCGCCGGCCGACTGACCGACCTCTACGACAAGGTGGTTCGGACACAGTGAGCACGATCAAGATCGCCGACGCCCTCTCCGGCATCCTCCCCGAGGGTCTGCCCGTGCGGATCACGGCCTACGACGGCAGCGCCGCCGGTCCGCAGGACGCCGAGATCGGCATCGAGCTGCGCTCCGAGCGCGGGCTGCGCTACCTGCTGACCGCCCCCGGTGACCTCGGCATGGCCCGGGCGTGGGTCGCCGGCGACCTCACGGGCACCGGGTTCCACCCCGGCAACATCTATCCCCTGCTCGACCTGATGAGCAGCACCGACCGGTGGCGCATCCCCTCGGCCCGCGAGGCGCTGGAGCTGGTCCGCGGCCTCGGGTGGGAGCACCTCAACCCGCCGCCGCCCCCGCCGCAGGAGCACCTGCCGCGGTGGCGCCGTGTCATGGAGGGCCTGCGGCACAGTCGCGCCCGCGACTCGGAGGTCATCCACCACCACTACGACGTGTCCAACCGCTTCTACGAGATGGTGCTCGGCCCGTCGATGACCTACACCTGCGCGGTCTACCCGACCGCCGACGCGACGCTCGAGCAGGCGCAGGAGCACAAGTACGACCTCATCGCCCGCAAGCTCGACCTCCAGCCCGGCCAGCGGCTGCTCGACGTCGGCTGCGGCTGGGGCGGCATGGTCCGCCACGCCGCGAAGCACTACGGCGTCAAGGCCCTCGGCGTCACGCTCTCGCGGGAGCAGGCCGACTGGGCCAAGCTGGCGATCGACCGCGAAGGGCTCGGTGACCTCGCCGAGGTGCGCTTCATGGACTACCGCGATGTCGCCGAGGGGGACTTCGACGCGATCAGCTCGATCGGCCTGACCGAGCACATCGGGATCCAGAACTACCCGGCGTACTTCGCCGCGCTGCACGACAAGCTCAAGCCCCACGGCCGGCTGCTCAACCACTGCATCACGCGCGACCACAACCGGCCGACCCGCACCGGTGCCTTCATCGACCGCTACATCTTCCCCGACGGGGAGCTCACCGGGGCCGGCACGGTCATCGCGAAGCTGCAGGACGCCGGCCTCGAGTTCCAGCACGCCGAGAACTTCCGCACCCACTACGCCAGGACGCTCGCCGGCTGGGTCGACAACCTCGTGGAGCACTGGGACGAGTGCGTCGCCGAGGTCGGCGAGGGCACCGCGCGCCTGTGGGGCCTCTACCTCGTCGGCTCGCGGATCGGCTTCGAGCGCAACGACGTCCAGCTCACCCACGTGCTCGCGACGAAGACCACCGCCGACGGCACGAGCGGCTACCCCCTGCGCCACACCTTCTGACCCGGGCGGCCGCCGCTGAACCCTGCAAACCCTAGGGTTTTGCAGGGTTCAGGGTCTGCAACTGCGCAAGACCCTAGGGTCTTGCAGGGTGGGGGGTGTTCGTGGGAGCGGACGTACTCGGATCAGGCGTGGCCGGAGAGCTGTGCCATGCGCGCCTCGAGCGCGGTGAGCATCGCGCTGCACCGCTTGCCGGCGTCCTTGCGGGCCGCCTTGCCGGTCGCCTCGCCGGGCTCGGTGCACATCGGCAGCACGTCGACCGAGAGGCGGGCGCCACCGGCGAGGGAGCGCAGCTCGTCGAGCTTCGCGGCGAAGGGGGAGCCGCTGCCGGGCGAGTAGTAGCGCACGGCCTCGTCGACCTCGTCGGGGAAGAGGTCGGCCTTGGTGACGACGATGACCAGCCACACCGGCTTGTCGCGGCGCAGCGCCATCGACGCGATGCGGTGCGCCGTGATCGTCCAGTCCTCGAGCTCGGCGCGACGCCGCTCATCG
>NZ_JBNFOF010000200.1:0-5724 GCF_057364645.1 Janibacter sp. CFPM2_SD2 | reverse complement strand
CGGCGGCGGCCCGGTCCGCGCGGCACGAGCTGACGCCGCCGACGTCGCGGCGGGTCGACAGCCACAGGGCGAGGGCGAGGAGCAGGGCGGTGGTGCCCAGGCTCAGGGCGAAGGGGAGCGCTCGCGTCTCCCCGAAGGCCGCCACTTGTCGTACCAGCCGAGCGGCGTGGCCCACAGGGCCGGGCCTCGTCGATGGCCGCGGCGCCGCGGACGAGGTAGGCGGCGAGGGCCACCGCGAGGCTGGCGGCCCACACGCTGCGCTGGTAACCGAAGGCCTGGGCGAGCACCGCGCTCACCCCGACGAAAGACCGCCCCGAGCGCGGCGAGCGCCGCGCCGTAGGCGATCGACCGCTCGTCTGCGCGCCGGCGGCGACGAAGTCGAGGGTCGTGAGGACCCCCAGGCCGACGAGGGCCGCGAGGGCGACGACGACCGCCGCGACGAGCGGGGCCTGACGGCCGACCCGCGAGGCGAGCAGCAGCTCGAGGCGCCCGGCTTCCTCCTCGCGGCGGGTGCCGCGGACGGTGAGGGCGATCGCGAGCAGCGGGATGCCGAAGGCGACGACGAAGCCGAGCTCGTTGACCAGCACGCCGCCGAGGGTGTCGGTGCCGGCGACAGCGCCGTTGAGCACCCGCATGCCGGGACCGGCCGTCGTCTCGGCGTAGGAGCGCAGCTTGTCGGGGGTGTCGTAGAGGCCGGTGATCGACGTCGTCGTCAGCAGCACGATCGCGGTCAGGCCGAGGACCCAACCGACGACGGCCTTCCACCCGGTGCGCCACTGCACCCGCAGGCTCGTCCCGACCCCCGCGATGCTGAGCGCACTCATCGCTGCTCACCCGCACCCTCGCTGGCTGAGGTGCGAGCGCCGGCGAGCCTCGAAGCCGGCTCACCCCGGTACTGCTCGAGGAAGAGGTCGTCCAGGCTCGGCGGCTCGATGGTCAGCGTGTGCACCCCGGCGGCGTGCAGCCGGCCGACGACCTCGGCGACGTCCTGGGCCTCGACGTGGCAGCGCGTCTCGACGCGGCCGTCGACCTCCCCTTCGTCCAGGGCGGTGACCCCCGCGACCCCGGTGAGCCCGGGGGAGACGTCGGTGACCGCGTGGACCCGGCTGCTCGTGCTGCGGCGCAGGTCGGCGAGGGTGCCGGTGGTGACGGTGCGGCCGGCGCGGATGATGCTCACCCGGTCGGCGAGGGCTTCGACCTCGCCGAGGATGTGGCTCGAGAGCAGCACCGTCGTGCCCTCGGCGACGCGCTCGCGGACGCACTCCTGGAAGACCTGCTCCATGAGCGGGTCGAGGCCGGAGGTCGGTTCGTCGAGGAGCAGCAGGTCGACGTCGGCGGCGAGGGCGGAGATGAGCGAGACCTTCTGCTTGTTGCCGGTGCTGTAGTCGCGGGTGCGCTTGCGAGTGTCGAGGTCGAAGCGCTCGACGAGGTCACGTCGCCGCCCGTCGTCGAGTCCGCCGTGCGCCCGCCCGAGGACGTCGATGCACTGGCCGCCGGTCAGACCGGGCCAGAGGGTGACGCCGGCGGGCACGTAGGCCAGGCGCGGTGCAGCGCGACGGCATCGCGCCACGGGTCGCCGCCGAGCACGGTGATCCGGCCGGCGTCGGCGCGGGTCAGGCCGAGCAGGACCCGGATCGTCGTCGACTTGCCGGCGCCGTTGGGCCCGAGGAAGCCGTGGACCTCGCCGGCCTCGACGTGCAGGTCGAGACCGTCGAGGGCGTGGGTGCTGCCGTAGGTCTTGTGCAGGCCCTCGGCATGGATGACGGCGTCGCTCATGCGGACTCCTCGGACGAAGGGGGTGGGGTCCCGATGTCGCCGTCTGCGGCTGTATCGGGTGTGGGCAAGATTGCCGCATAGAAGCGCATCGCCTCGTCGCCCCAGCGGGCGAGACCCTCTCCGTGGAGCGGGTCGACGCCGAGGATCTGGCGCCAGTGGTCGGCGAGGAAGAGGGTGCCGAGGTCGGAGGACATCGCCAGCGCCGCACGCATCTCGGGGTCGGGGCCGGCGACGAGCTTGCCGGCGGCGTCCCAGATGCGGAAGACCTCGACGGTGCGCCGGTGCCACGCGGTGAGCAGCTCGGTCGCGAGCGGGTCGCCGCTCATGAGCAGGCGGCGCAGGTAGGGCACGATCGGGGAGCCCTCCGGCAGTGCCTGCTGGAGCATCTCGCCGATCGAGGACCACTCGGCGGCCTGCATGTCCTCGGCGAGGTCGGTGTCGGTCGACAGGTCGAAGAGCTCGTCCATCCAGGCGCGCACGTGCTCGACGACCGCCTCGCGGAGGCCGGCCTTCGACCCGAAGTGGTGGACCACGAGTGCGGGCGACACCTCGGCCCGCTCGGCGATCTGTCGCATCGTCACGGCGTCCTCGCCGCGCTCGGCGAAGAGCTCGAGCGCGGCATCGCGCACCCGCGCCCGCCCGGTCCGATCGTCGACTGAACTCATGTTCAGCAGGCTAAACCTGCGTTCAGTCCCCGGTCAAGGACGCCGCATTGCCCAACGGCAATGCTCACTCCACGCTGCATTGCCGTTGGGCAATGCGCGCCCCCGGTCCCTGAGGAGCTTGCTCTGCAAGCGTCTCGAAGGGCCGGCACCTCCCTACAGTCGTGCGCATGGCCCTCGTCCACGGACTCCTCCTCGCCGCCGGCGCCGGCCGGCGGATGGGCCGGCCCAAGGCCCTCGTCACCGATCCCGACGGCACGTCATGGCTGGCCCGGGCGGTGTCCGTCCTGGACGAAGGGGGTTGTGCCGCAACGCTCGTCGTTCTGGGGGCGAGTGGGGAGCAGGCGGAGCTGGACCTGCCGCACACCGCGTGGACGCACTGCCCGGACTGGGCGAAGGGGGTGGGTCACTCCCTTCGTCATGGCTTGCGAGTGCTCGGCGAGGGTGAGGCCGACGCCGCCCTGGTCCACCTCGTCGACCTGCCGGACGTCACCGCTGCCGTGGCGCGGCGGTTGCTCGGGGGAGAGGTGGGCGGGGGCTCCCTCCGCCGGGCGGTGTACGACGGCAGGCCGGGGCACCCGGTGCTCATCGGCCGCGACCACTGGGCGCCGCTCGTCGCCGAGCTCGACGGGGACCGTGGGGCCGCGGACTACCTGCGGCGGCACGACGCCGAGACCGTCGAGTGCGCCGACCTCGCGACCGGGCAGGACGTGGACCGGCCTCAGGAGTGAGGGTGGTGGATCGGGCCGCCCCGGTCCGACAGGCGCGAGCCGGCGCCGCCCCAGCGCAGCGAGATGATCTCGGCGGCGATCGACACGGCCGTCTCCTCGGGGGTGCGGGCGCCGAGGTCGAGGCCGATGGGGGAGCTGAGCCGCGCGATCTCCTCGTCGGTGATGCCGACCTCGCGGAGCTGCGCCAGGCGCTGGTCGTGGGTGCGGCGCGAACCCATCGCGCCGACGTAGGCGACCCGCTCGAGGCGGAGGGCGACCTCGAGGAGGGGGGTGTCGAACTTCGGGTCGTGGGTGAGGACGGTGAGGACCGTGCGCGCGTCGATGCGACCGGCCTCGGCCTCCTCGTGCAGGTACTCGTGCGGCCAGCGCACGACGACCTCGTGCGCACCCGGCAGCCGTGCCGCGGTGGCGAAGGTCGGCCGGGCGTCGCACACGGTGACCCGGTAGCCGAGGAGCCGGCCCTGGTCGGCCATCGCCGAGGCGAAGTCGATCGCGCCGAAGACGATGAGCCGCGGCGGCGGCGCGAAGGCCTCGACGAAGACGCGCATGCCCTCGCCGCGACGTTCGCCGTCGGGCCCGTAGGTGAGGACCTCGGACAGGCCCTGGGCGAGCAGCCCCCGGGCGTCGTCGGTCAGCGCCGCGACCTGTCGGGTGTTGAGCTTCCCGCTCCCTGAGTGGGTCCCACGTTCCGCGTGGGCTGTCGCCCCGCGACCGTCTCGAAGGGAGGTGCCCTTCGAGACGCTTGGCCGCGGGCGGCCTCGCTCCTCAGGGACCGGGGGAATGGAGTCGCCCTCCGGCCGCACGACGAGCCGCCGGCCGACGAGGCCGGGGTCCGGGTGCTCGATGACCGTCGCGACGGCGACCGGTCGGCCCGAGCGGATGTCGGCGACGACCTCCGGCAGCTCCGGGAAGGTCGTGGCGGACACCGGCTGGACGAAGAGCTCGAGCTGCCCGCCGCAGGTCAGGCCCACCTCGAGGGCGTCGCCGTCGCTCACCCCGTAGCGGGTGAGGACCGGGCTCCCTTCGGCCGCGACCTCGCGGGCCAGCTCGTAGACGGCCCCCTCGACGCAGCCGCCCGAGACCGACCCGACGGCGCGGTCCTCGTCGACGAGCATCGTCGCGCCGGGGGGGCGCGGGGCGGAGTGCCACGTGCCGGTGAGCGTCGCCAGGCCCACGGACCGACCGGCGTGCCAGGCGGTCTCGAGGTCGTCGAGGACGTCGTGCACGGGCACTCCCTTCGGTCGGCGTTGACGCCTGCGCAGCCTAGGCCGGTGGGCCCGGCCCCGCCTCCCGACGACGCATGGCGGGACTGTCAGCCCTCGGGCGTAGCGTCCTTCCCATGACGACCCAGGCGGGCCAGGCGCCCGTGCTCAGCGACGACGAGTTCCCCGACAACCCGTGGCCGGCGCTGTGGGCCCTCGTCGTCGGCTTCTTCATGATCCTCGTCGACGTCTCGATCGTCTCGATCGCGACGCCGGCCCTCATGGAGTCCTTCGACACGGGCATCGAGCCGGTGCTGTGGGTGACGAGCGCCTACCTGCTCGCCTACGCGGTGCCGCTGCTCATCACCGGGCGCTTCGGCGACCGCTTCGGGCCCAGGCGGCTCTACCTCACCGGGTTGGCGATCTTCACCCTCGCCTCGCTCGCCTGCGGGCTTGCCCCGACCATCGGCTGGCTCATCGGCGCACGCGTCGTCCAGGGCCTCGGTGCGTCGATGATGACCCCGCAGACGATGGCCGTCATCACCCGCACCTTCCCGCCCGCGCGGCGCGGGTCCGCGATGGCGCTGTGGGGTGCGACCGCCGGCGTCGCCTTCCTCGTCGGCCCGCTGCTCGGTGGCCTGCTCCTCGACTCGGCCGGCTGGGAGTGGATCTTCTTCATCAACGTGCCCGTCGGGATCATCGGCTTCGTCGCCGCGGCCCGGCTCGTGCCGCGGCTGCAGCAGCACGCGCACCAGATGGACTGGGTCGGCGTGGGCCTGTCGGCCATCGGCCTCTTCCTCGTGATCTTCGGCCTGCAGGAGGGCGAGGGCCACGACTGGGGCCAGATCGTCGGACCGCTCACCGTCCCGATGCTCATCGGCGCCGGGGTGCTCGTGCTCGTCGGCTTCGTCGTGTGGCAGGCGCGCGGCCCGGCCGAGCCGCTCGTGCCGCTCGGGCTCTTCCGCGACCGCAACTTCTCCCTGTCCAACCTCGCGATCACCACGATGGGCCTGTCGGTCACGGCGATGATGTTCCCCCTGCTCGTGTGGCTGCAGAGCGTGCGCGGCTACACGCCGACCGAGGCGGCGCTGCTCATGGCGCCGCAAGCCATCGCATCGATCGCCCTCGCCCGCCCGGTCGGCCAGCTCGTCGACCGCATCCACCCGCGGGTGCTGCCGACGCTGGGGCTGGGCGGCTTCGCCGTGACGCTCTTCGTCCTCTCGCGCCTGATGACCCCCGACTCGTCGATCGTCGCGGTGTGCGTCGCGATGACCTTCATCGGTGTCACGGGGGCCTGCATCTGGGGCCCGCTCGCGACGACGGCCAACCGCAACCTGCCGATCCACCTCGCCG
>NZ_JBNFOF010000199.1:0-5760 GCF_057364645.1 Janibacter sp. CFPM2_SD2 | reverse complement strand
ATCATTACCGACTCGCCGATGGCCCGACGCAGCCGCTTGTCGACCGTCGCGGCGCGCTTGCGGGCGCCGATGCCGGCCAGCCAGCGGGCGATGGCGGCGAGCAGCAGCCCGCCGAGCAGACCGCCGACGAGCAGCAGGAAGGGCATCGCGAAGGGCCCGACGTCCGCCGTCGGGATGTCGGGCAGCTGCAGCCACCCGGCGAGCGCGATGACGACGAGCCAGACGAGGCCGACGACCGCCGCGAGCGCCAGGACGATCTGCAGCAGGCTGAAGACCGCCCACCACGCCGGCTTGCGTCCGCGCAGCGAGGTGCGCAGCACCGCCTGATCGAGCTCGTCGGCGAGGTCGGCATCGGAGGGACGGGCGGCGTCGGCGACGGCATCGGCCCAGCGCGTGGGCAGGCCCTCGCCGGCGCTCGATCCGATCCGCCGGGCCGCGAGGTCGACCGCTGCCCCGGGCCGCGGGTGCCGGCGGCGGGATCGACGAGCGTCCGAGCACGGCACGCACGTCCTGCTCGGTGATGTCCGGCGACCCGGCGACGTCGCGGTCGAGCCGCAGCCGCTTGAGCGGAGCGGGACGGAAGGCGCGGACCCACCGGGTGAAGGGCCAGCCGGTACGCGCCCACGACTCCATCCGGAAGTCGCGTGCGACGGCATCGACGACGGTCGGCACCCCCGCGCTGCGGGCGAGGGCGTCGACGAGCTCGGCACGCGCCCGGTCGGACACCCCGGCGCCCTGCTCGCCGACCGAGTCGAGCAGTTCGCCGGCGGCGGTGCGCACATCGGCACCGAGGCGGTGGCGGGCGGCATCGGCGTGCTCGACGGCGTCGTGCAGGCGGGCGCGCAGGTCGTCGAGACCCGCTCCGCTGCGGGTCGAGGTGCCGACGACCTCGTGCTCGTCGAGGCCGTCACGCTCGAGCAGGCGGGTCAGGTCGGCGGCGATCTGCTCCTGCCCCCCGGCCGGCAGCCGGTCGACCTGGTTGAGCACGACGAGGGTGACGGCGCCGTACTCGCGCAGCACGGCGACGTAGTCGTCGTGGAGGACGGCGTCGGCGTACTTCTGCGGGTCGGTCACCCAGACGAAGACGTCGACGAGCTCGAGCACCCGGCGCGCCTCCTCGCGGTTGGCCGACTCGCGGGAGTCGAAGTCGGGCAGGTCGACGAGGACGAGCCCGTCGAGGTCGCCGGGGTCAGGCACCTGGTGGCGCGTGCCGACGGACAGCCAGTCGAGCAGCGCGCCCGCGGGCTCGCTCCCCCAGACCGCGGCGGTCGGGGTCGAGGTCGTCGGGCGACGCTGCCCCACCGTCGCCACGTCGGCACCGGCGAGTGCGTTGAAGAGCGACGACTTCCCCGAGCCCGTCGCCCCCGCGAGCGCGACGACCGTGTGCCGCCGACGAGGCGGTGCGCTCGGTGCCACCTTGTCGACCGCCTCGCGGCACGCCCCGCGGCCCGGGGGTCGAGACGGTCGGCCCCGGTGTCGAGCGCGGTGGCCAGGGCGTCGGCGCGCGCGGTCAGCTCGTCGGCCGTGAGGGCGCCCTGCGTCCCACGACGAAGGGGGTTGCGCGGGCTCATCGCGCCTCCTCACCGACCGCGGCGGCGGCCTGCTGGAGTCGACGGATCTGCGCCTCGCTCACGCTCAGCTCGCCGGTGACGGCGGTGTAGCGGTCGCGCTCGTCCTCGTAGAGCGTCTCGACCCGGTCGAGGAGCAGCTGGCGCGCCTTGCGGGCCATGTCGCGCACCGCTTGGTCGCCGAAGATCGCCTCGAGCACCTTTTGCGCCAGTGCGGTCGTGCCGCCGGCGATGGCCACCTCGGGGGCGACGAGCACGCCGCCGGTGTGGGCGAAGGAGACCAGCATGAGGAAGAGGCCGATGCCGTTGACCCCGTAGGCGGCGATGCGCGCGTTGGTGCGACGGTTGCCGCCCTCCGAGCGCACGATGTCGAGCACGTCGCCCTGCCAGTCGCGCACGAGGCGCTCGACCTCGCTCTCGAGGCCCCGCGAGGAGCGGGCCAGCTCGGGGTGTGCCTCGAGGACGAGGGGGCCGGCCTCGGTGCCCCGCCAGGTGCGGGTGATCGTCGCGGCCGCCGCATCGGCCTCGGCGATGAGCAGCGCGCTCACCCCGGTGTGCAGGGCCTGGTCGAGCTCGGCCGCCGGCGGCGGCCCACCGGCGACGGCGGAGGTGACCCGGTCGCGCAGGCGCGAGACTCCCGTCTCCACCTTGCGGAAGAACTCGCCGGTGCCGACGAACTCCTGCCACCGGGCGAGGACCTCGCCGCGCAGCAGCTGCCCGTCCTTCATCCCGTCGGTGACGCCCTGCTCGGCCGCGTCGTAGGCGTCGTAGGCGACCTGGGTGAGCGAGCTGGCCTGCTCGCGCTGGGCCTGCGCCGCCTCGATGACCGAGGTGGCCCGGCCGTCGAGCGACCGCAGGGCGCCCTGCAGCGTCTGGCGGATGATGATCGTGCGGGCCCGCTGGTCGCCGGCGAGCGCCGTGAGCCAGCCGCGCACCCGCTCGATGTCGGCATCGGGGATCAGCCCGTCGGCCGTCAGGTCGGTCTCGGGGACGGTGAAGACCGGCGCCGTCTCCAGACCCTGCTCGCGCAGCATCTCGACGAGGTGGGTGCGCACGTCGGCCATCGCCGGCCGGTCGACGCGGTCGAGGACGATCGCGACGGCGGTGCCGCGCTCGGAGGCCTGCCGCAGCAGCCGCCACGGGATCGCGTCGGCGTAGCGCGCGGCGGTCGTGACGAAGAGCCACAGGTCGGCTGCCGCGAGCAGCTGGGTCGCCAGCTCGCGGTTGGCCGAGACGACCGAGTCGATGTCGGGTGCGTCGAGGATCGCCATGCCCGGCGGCAGCGCCGTCGACGGGGTGAGCCGCACCGTGCCGGGCTGCGGCTCCCCTTCGCCACCGGTGACCCGGGCGAGCGAAGGGAGGACCCGCGCGTCGCGGAACCAGCGCTCGTCGTCGGGGTGGTGGATGAGCACGGGGCTGGTCGTCGTCGGGCGCAGCACGCCGGAGCGGCTCACCTCGCGACGGAGGATGGAGTTGACCAGCGTGGACTTGCCGGAGCCGGTCGAGCCGCCCACCACCGCGAGCAGCGGGGCGTCCATCGACTCGAGTCTGGGGATGACGTAGTCGTCGAGCTGGTCGAGCAGCGCCTGACGCTCCCCGCGCGCCTGCCGCGTGCTCGGCAGGTCGAGCACCAGCCGGCTCCGCTCGACCTCGTCACGCAGGGCGGTCACGCGGGTCAGGAGGCTGCCGTCGTCGCGTCCCCTCGGCATCTCACCCATGCGGCCCACCCTATCCAGCGACGCGCGTCCGGCAGGGTCACCCGGGGGCGACGCGCCCGGCGGGTCGCACCCGGCCCGGCGTCGCCCTCGCGGACGTCGGCGCCCCCGGCAGGACTCGAACCTGCGACCTAGGGATTAGAAGGCCCTTGCTCTGTCCAGCTGAGCTACGGAGGCACGCCCGGGTGAACGGGACATGTTCACGACCCGGGCGGCATCAGTGTAGTGAGGGGCCCGACCTGCCATGATCGGCACCATGCCTGTCCGGATCACCGTGCGTGAGGCGGGGGTCTCCGACTCCCCCGACGACCTGGCGATCCTCGACGCGGGCGAGCGCACCCGCGCCGGGCGCAAGCGCGAGGCGGCTCCCTTCGTCACCGGGCACGCCCTCGTGCGGCGGGTCCTCGGCGAGCTGCTCGACCGCGACCCGGCGGCGCTCGAGTTCGCCCGGCGCTGCGCCACCTGCGGCAGCGACCAGCACGGCAAGCCCAGCCTCGTGGACGCCCCCGGCTGGCACTTCTCCCTCTCGTACACCGGTGCCGGTGCGATCGTCGCCGTCGCCCAGGGCGTCGAGGTGGGCGTCGACATCGAGGACCTCACCGACGCCGACTTCGAGGGCTTCGCGCGCACGACGCTCGCGGCCGACGAGGTCGCCGGCTTCGGCAGCCTCGACGGGCACGACCTGCTCGTCGCCCGTGCGCGGGTGTGGGCGCGCAAGGAGCCGTCCTCAAGGCGACCGGCCGCGGGCTCGTCGTCGACCCCTCCGAGGTCCTCGTCTCCGGGCCCGGCGAGCCGGCGCGACTCGTCGACTGGCGGGCCGACGAGCCGCGCCCCGCGCAGATCTCCCTCGCCGACGTCGACGTCACGACCGACGACCACCGGGCCGCCGTCGCCGCCCTGACGGACGAGCAGCTCGTGGTCGAGCCGGCCTGACCGGACACGGGCAGGTGGGGAGCCTCCGCAGCAGCCCACCCACCCGCGCGACGATCAGGCGCCGGCGAACTCCCTTCGCCTGGCCGTCATCGAGTCGAGGAGGACCCGCTCCTGCTGGAGCGCGTCGTGGTCGGCCTCGTGGCGCAGCTTGCGGAAGCGCAGCAGCGCCAGCTCGGACGCAGAGTCCTGGAAGGCTCGCATCGACTGCAGGCTGACCGCACCGCCGCTGGCGCGGGCCCAGCGGCGGGCCACCCGCCGCTCCTTCATCGACGCGAGCATCGCGACCTCGTCGCGGGAGATCCACCCGGAGTCCGCGTAGGGCAGCAGGTGCTCACCGATGACCTTGCCCTCCCGCGAGCGGGTCCAGATGACGAAGGCGACGAAGGAGACGAAGGCGACGAAGCCGAAGCACAGGCCGAGGATCAGGCCGGTCGTGCCGGAGGAGGCGCTGAGGTTCCACAGCCCGTGGAGCAGGACCGCGGCGCACCAGCCGATGATCGGCGCGACGACCTTGACCGGCGTCGAGCGCGACAGCGCCGCCATGCCGACCGCGATACCGGTCATCGTCGTGAACATCGGGTGGAGGAAGGGGCTGATGATGCCGCGCAGCACGAAGGTGACGACGAAGGCCGGCGTCCCGCCCTCGGTGAGCGCGCGGCCGAGGTAGAGGATGTTCTCGGTGAAGGCGAAGCCCGCCGCGACGATGCCGGCGTAGACGATGCCGTCGGTCAGGCCGTTGAACTCCTTGCGCATGAACCACCACATGACGAGCAGGAAGACCCCCTTGAAGGTCTCCTCCACGAGCGGGGCGACGATGACGGCGCCGAGCACGTTGGCCGACTCCGGGTCGGTGACGCCGAGCAGGAAGACCCCGCCGATCGTGTTGAGCACGAGCGAGATGAGCGTCGAGCCGAGCGCGCCGTAGAGGAAGGCCGTGACGAGGTAGCGCCACGGCTCGGCCTCGAAGCGGTCGAGCCACAGGAAGATCGGCACGACGATCGCCAGCGGGATGAGCGCGAAGACGAGCCCGATGAGGGTGGTCAGGATGCCGAAGCTCAGCCCGAAGTAGAGCGCGAAGATCAGGGCGAGGACGAGCGAGCCGACGACCACGGTGCCGCCGAGCAGCCAGGTGCGCAGCGTGGGGCGCGGGGTCGGGTTGGCCTGCGCCTGCGCGGGCACGTAGTGGGCGGTGTAGCTCTGCTGCTGCAGCCACGCGGCGTGCTGGGCCTGCTGGTGGGCCCAGGCGGCACTGGCCTGCTGCTGGGCGCCCGCGTGCTGGGCACCGGGCTGCTGCTGCTGCGCGTAGGCGGCCTGCGCCTGCTGCTGCGCCCGGGCCTGCTGGGCCAGGCGCTGCTGCTCCTCGTAGGCCTGCTGCTGCGCGAGCACCTGCTGACGGGAGTCGGTGCGGGCCGCCTCCTCGGCGAGCAGGACCGAGCGGGTGGCGGTGCGGTACCACTCGGGCTCCTCCGGTGCGCTGCGGCGCAGCATCCGGCGGCTGAGGGTGTCCTCGGACGGCGTCGAGCGGGGGCGCGGGCGGCGCCGGC
>NZ_JBNFOF010000198.1:0-5768 GCF_057364645.1 Janibacter sp. CFPM2_SD2 | reverse complement strand
TCGCGTCTGCGGTCGGCGCCGCGCGCCGCGCCGACGCCGAGGTGCTCCTCGCGCTCATGGGACGGGACGCTCACGGCCGTCCATCCCGAGGGGCGGGGCCGGGTGTCGACGCGACCCTGCCGGCCCCGCCGGCGACCCCGGCGTGCGCGTCGAGCGTGCCGACGACGGCAGCGACGCCTGGCGCCTGCACATCGGGCTGCCCGGGGTGCGCGCCGCCGACCTCGACCTCGTGCGGCACGACGACGAGCTCGTCCTCGGGTGCGCCGGGGCGCAGCCGTCGGGTGCTGCTGCCCTCGGTGCTGCGCCGCTGCGACGTCGCCGCGCGGGCGTCGCCCACGGCGTGCTCACCGTGACGATGACCCCCGACGAGGCGGTGTGGCCGCGTGGCTGACGAGGACCTGCACGGTGACCCCCAGGACGTCGTCGTCCAGCTGCTGCGCGTGCTCTCCGAGGTCGACCTCGAGGGCCTGGGCGAGGACCTGCGCCACCTCGACGACGCGACGACCCGACGCGCCCTCACCGGCGCGAGCATGTTGGCCGAGGCGATCACCCGGGCGGCCTTCGGCTCCGACACCGTCGCCGGTGCCCTCGGGGTCACCCTCGACGAGGCGCCACCCCACGTGCCGCTGCGCTCTCGCGGCGAACGCATCGCGGTCCACGACGACGAGGCCGAGCAGAGCGGCGGAGAGGTGAGCGGGGCATGAGCGGCAGCGCGATCGGCATCGACATCGGGGGGACCAAGATCGCCGGCGCCCTCGTCGACGAGGCAGGCCGGATCACCGGGCGCGAGCAGGTCGCGACGCCCGCCGACGACACCGACGCGATCATCGAGGCCACGGCCGAGCTCGTGCGCACCCTCGAGCCGCCGCCGACGGCCCGACGGTCGGCGTCGGCATGGCCTGCGCGGCCTTCGTCGACGCCCGGGCCGGCCACGTGTGGTTTGCCCCCAACCTGCCCTGGCGCGACCTCGACCTCGCCGACGCGGTCGGCTCCGCGGTGGGTCGCGAGGTCGTCGTCGACAACGACGCCAATGCCGCCGCGTGGGGTGAGTACCGCCACGGCGCGGGCAGCGAGCACGACGACATGGTGCTCGTCACCGTCGGCACGGGCGTCGGTGGTGGCTGCATCGTCGACGACCGCCTGCTGCGCGGTGCCTTCGGCATCGGCGGCGAGATCGGCCACGTCGCCCTCGACCCGAGCGGACCCCGGTGCGGCTGCGGCAACACCGGCTGCCTCGAGGTCTTCGCCTCGGGCACCGCCCTGGTCCGCACCGCCCGCGAGCTGGTGACCTCCCCTTCGCCCCTGGGTGCCGCCCTGCGGGAGCGGTGCGGCGGCGACCCCGAGGCCCTGTCCGGCCGCGACGTCACCGAGCTGGCCCAGGCAGGCGACGGCGCCAGCATCGAGCTGCTCGACGACCTCGGCACCCGTCTCGGCCAGGGACTGGCCTCGATCTGCGCGGTCCTCGACCCCGGCCTCGTCGTCATCGGGGGTGGGGTCGCCGACGCCGGTGACCTGCTCGTCGAGCCGACGCGCAGGTCCTTCGCCCGCCACCTCATCGGCCGGGGCAACCGGCCCTCGCCGGAGATCCTGCGGGCCACCCTCGGCAACGACGCCGGCATCGTCGGGGCGGCGACCCTCGCCCGGGAGGCGAGCACGTGACGACGGGCGACGCGACGAGCCTGGGCATCGACATCGGCGGGACCAAGGTCTCCGGCGGCGTCGTCGACGGCGAGGGACGCATCCTCGTGCGCACCCGGCGCGACACCCCCGACCGCTCCAACGCACCGCGGGTCGTCGAGGACACGATCGTCGAGGTCGTCGACGAGCTGCGCCACCTCGCCGAGGACGCCGGCGTGACGCCGCCGGGCACCGTCGGGGTGGGTGCCGCCGGCTTCGTCGCGGCCGACCGCTCGACGGTCGTCTTCGCCCCGCACCTGTCCTGGCGCAACGAACCCCTGCGCGAGGCGCTCGGCGCCCGCCTCGACCTGCCGATCTCCATCGACAACGACGCCAACGCCGCGCTGTGGGCGGAGCACCGCTTCGGCGCCGCCCGCGGCACCACCCACGCGGTGATGATCACCCTCGGCACCGGCATCGGCGGCGCGATCCTCGTCGGCGGCCACCTCGTGCGCGGTCGCTACGGCATCGCTGGGGAGTTCGGCCACATGCAGGTCGTGCCCGGCGGGCAGCGCTGCGAGTGCGGCAACCGCGGCTGCTGGGAGCAGTACTCCTCGGGCAATGCCCTCGTGCGCGAGGCCCGCGGCCTGGCGATGGCCAACTCGCCGATGGCGACCGATCTGCTCGCCCAGGTCGGTGGTGACCCGGCCTCGCTCACCGGTCCGATGATCACCGAGGCGGCGAAGGGGGGCGATGCCATCGCCGTCGAGCTGCTCGCCGAGATCGGGCACTGGCTCGGCGTGGGCATCGCCAACCTCGCGGCCGCCCTCGACCCCGAGGTCTTCGTCATCGGCGGCGGCGTGAGCGCTGCGGGCGACCTGCTGCTCGCGGCCCGCCGACACCTTCGCCCGCCAGCTCACCGGCCGCGGCTACCGCCCGGCCGCACGGATCGTCGAGGCCCGCTTCGGTCCCGACGCGGGACTCATCGGCGCGGCCGCCCTGGGGGCGGAGGAGCAGGTGTGAGCCTGCGCGTCGCCTCCTACAACCTGCGAGGGCTCCAGGACGACGTCGCGGCGCTCGCGCGCACGGTGCGGGTCATCGACCCCGACGTGCTGTGCCTGCAGGAGGTGCCGTGGGTGGGTGCGGTCGACCACCGCATCGCCGACCTCGCGCAGCGCTGCGGACTCGTGTGGTCCGGTCGCAGCCAGCGGGCCGGGCAGACGAGCGTGCTGACCAACCTGCGGACCCACGTGCTGTCGGTGACCCACCACCGCCTGCCGACCCGCTCGTGGCGCGACAGGCGCGGCGTCGCGATCACCCGGGTCGCCCCCTTCGGCCGCACCTCGATCGCCGTCGCCAGCGTCCACCTCAGCCTCGACGCCGACGAGCGCCTCGCCCACGCCCGCGCCATCATGGAGCGGCTCGCGGCGGTGCCCGGGCCGGCGCTGCTCGCCGGCGACCTCAACGAGCAGGAGGACGGCGCGGCGTGGCAGCTCTTCGGGGCGGCGATGCGGCCGGTGAGCCCGACGGAGCCGACCTATCCCTCGGCGACGCCCGAGCGTCTGCTCGACGTCATCTTCGCCACGCCCGACGTCGAGGTGCTGCCGCACCGGGAGGTGCCGTGGGTGTGGGAGGACCTCAAGGCCGCGACCGACCACCGGCCGGTGTGGGTCGACGTCGAGACCTCGCCGCTGCCGGCGGGCGCCGCCACGTCGGGGGAGTGACGCCGGTCAGACCCGGGCGCCGTTCGTCGGGTCGTCGTCGCGACTCTCGGGCTGGCGCAGGACGAGGCAGACGAAGCCCCCGACGACCAGGCCGATGGCCACGGCGGTCGCCCAGCCGCCCACGGACGGGCGGGCGACGACGAGCCACACGAGCATCAGCGGGCCGAGGACGAGACCGAGCAGGGCGCCCCAGAAGAGCCGGTCGGTGCGCGGCGGCAGCGGGGCCGGGGGAGGCGGGGTGAAGCCCTCGCCGCGTCGGCACTGCCCGGGTCGTCGTCCTGACCGAGGAGCGCATCGGCGACCGAGTGGGTCGGGTCGACGCGCCACGGCACCTCGCGCGCGGGCTCGGTGCGGGGCAGGTGGTCGCGCACGTCGCCCGTGCTCTGCCGTCGAGGTGGGAGCGGACGCGGCGGATCGTCGGCGCGGTCGTGCTCGGGGGTGTCGGCCAGGGGCAGCTCGTCGTCCCAGCGGGCGACGATCGACGCGAAGGCCGCGTCGACGTCCTCCTCGTCTGGATGCTGTCGCTCCACCATGCCTGCTCCGTCGGTCCGTCCGCTCGTCCTCGCTCGTGGACAGTCTGGCACGCGTCACGGGGGCCGTCGTTACCGTAGAGTTCGCAGCGATCTGGAGGTGATGGAGCAGTGCTGTACTGGATTCTCAAGAGGATCGTCATCGGACCCGTGCTGAGGGTGCTCTTCCGACCATGGGTCGAGGGCCTGGAGCACATCCCCGAGGAGGGGCCGGCGATCCTCGCCAGCAACCACCTCTCCTTCTCCGACTCGATCTTCCTGCCCCTGGTCGTCGACCGCCGGGTGACCTTCCTGGCGAAGTCCGACTACTTCACCGGAACGGGCCTCAAGGGCTGGCTGACGGCGGCCTTCTTCCGTGGGGTCGGGCAGCTGCCGATCGACCGCAGCGGTGGCAAGGCGAGCGAGGCCGCGCTCCGCGCCGGCCTGCGCGTCCTCGAGGGCGGTGACCTGCTCGGGCTCTACCCGGAGGGCACACGCTCGCCCGACTCGCGCCTCTACCGCGGCCGCACCGGCGTCGCCCGCATGGCCCTGACGGCCGGCGTGCCCGTCATCCCGGTCGCGATGATCGACACCGACAAGGCACAGCCGACCGGCCAGATCGTCCCCAACATCCGCCGCGTCGGGGTCAAGATCGGCAAGCCGCTCGACTTCTCGCGCTACGAGGGCATGGAGGGCGACCGTTTCGTCCTGCGCTCGATCACCGACGAGATCATGTACGAGCTCATGCAGCTGTCCGACCAGGAGTACGTCGACATGTACGCCACGTCGATGAAGGAAAAGCTGCTCACCAAGGCCCGTCGCCGCGCCCGCGAGCTGCAGGAGGCGGCCCGTCCGGGCCGCGCCGTGCCCGAGCTCGAGGAGGGCCTCGACGCCGGCGACGCCAGCAACCCCTGGTCCGGCGAGGGCAAGGACGGTCTGTAGACCGTGGTCCTCGACCCCGGGGCGAGCGCGCTGCGGCGGCACTACAACCCGTCGCCGCTCATCGACAGCGCCGGAGGGCGAGGGCTGGCCCTCTACCGCTTCGTCGCACTCACCTATGCGGCCGTGCTCGTCGGCGTCCACCGCGAGCACGTCGAGCTGTGGTGGCCGATCATCGCGTGGTTCGTCGTCGCGCTCGTGTGGTCGGTGGTCGCGCCGCTGCTGCCGCGACCGACCCGCATCGCCATCGCCGTCGAGCTGGCCATTGCGTGCGTCGGCATCTTCCTCACGAGCGAGGTCTACGACCCCGTCGAGGTCAGCGCCGGCATCTCGACCGTCCCGGGCGTGTGGAGTGCCGCGTCGGTCATGGCCGGCGCGCTGCTCACCGGGATCCGCGGTGGGGTCCTCGCGGCGACGGTCATCGCCGCCGCCAACCTCGTCCAGGCCGAGCACCCGGGCCAGCTGACCTGGCACAACATCTTCCTGCTCTACATCCTCGGCATCCTCGTCGGGCTCGCCGTGCAGCTGGCCCGCGAGAGCCAGAAGCGTCTCGAGCAGGCGCTCGCGATCAGCGAGCGGCTCGCCGAGCGCGAGCGCATCGGCCGTGAGGTCCACGACGGGGTGCTCCAGGCCCTGGCGATGATCCACCGGCGAGGTCGTGAGATCGGCGGCGAAGGGGAGGCCCTGGCCGATCTCGCCGCCGACCAAGAGCGCTCCCTGCGCACCCTCATCACCCGCTTCGAGCCGGCCACCTCCGGGCCGACCGCCGTGCCGGCGGACGAGGGCGACCGCCGTGACCTCGCTGCCGGGCTGGCCTCCCTTCGCTCGGCCACCGTCGAGGTGGTCCTGCCCGCGGGGCCGGTGCAGGTGCCGCAGCTCGTCGCCCGCGAGGTCGAGGCCGCCGTCGTCGCGGCGCTCGACAACGTCGCCGGCACGTCGGTGACGGGCGGCGGGGCCTGGTGCTGGCTCGGACGTCCGT
>NZ_JBNFOF010000197.1:0-5802 GCF_057364645.1 Janibacter sp. CFPM2_SD2 | reverse complement strand
CGGCCGCCGGCGTGGCCGCCGGCGGACGCCCCTTCGGTCCGGACGCGCCGAAGGCCGCGCCGATCACCCTCGCGCACGTCGAGCAGGCGGTGGCACGGGCAGCGGTGCGCTACGACCGCACCGGTGACCAGCACTACGACGTCGCCTCCGCCTTCATCAAGTCGATGCGCGGGTCGGACGTCGACGCCGCCCTGCACTACCTCGCCCGGCAGCTCGAGGCGGGGGAGGACCCGCGCTTCATCGCTCGGCGGATCGTCATCTCGGCCTCCGAGGACGTCGGCATGGGTGACCCGACGGCGCTGCAGACGGCGGTCGCGGCGATGCACGCCGTCGCCCAGATCGGCATGCCGGAGGCGCGGATCATCCTCGCCCAGGCGGTCGTCCACAACACGCTCGCGCCCAAGTCCAACGCGGCCTACACGGGCATCAACGAGGCGGTCGCCGACGTGCGGGCCGGCAAGGTGCAGGCGGTCCCGCCGCACCTGCGCGGCTCCGGCTACACCCAGGCGTCGGACCGGGCGAAGGGAGCGGTCGGAGGTGCGAAGGTCGAGGGCTATGTCTACGCCCACGACCAGCCGGACGGGGTCGCGGCCCAGCAGTACCTGCCCGACGACCTGCACGCCGAGCTGGCGGACCGCTCCTACTACCGACCGACGGACCGCGGCTTCGAGGCGCGGCTGCAGGAGCGGTGGTCGTGGCTGCGCGGACGGCTGCGCGGCAAGGGCTGAGCCGTCTCAGGCGGGGCGCGCGCCTCGGGCGGAGTGACCCCGACGTCGGTCCACACCTCGGTCATCTCGGTGATCAGGCCGCCGGCGCACGTCGCGAAGCTGGCGACGACGAACCGCTGCTCGCCGGACTCGTCGCGGCCGGTGACGTGGCAGCGGGCGACGGCCCGGTCTCCCGCGCCGACGAGGTCCTCGATCGTCAGTCGCTCGAAGCCCGGGTAGTCGGCGTTGAGCCGCACCCACTCGTCCCGGCCGAAGGTCTCACCCGTGTGCACGAAGTGGACGGTGAAGTCCTGCGCCAGCACGCCGGGAGGTCCTCCCAGCGGTGCTCGTCGATGGTCGTGCACAGGGTCCGCAGCAGCTCGGTGGCGTCCATGGCCAGAACCTACGCGGGCGCCCCGACATCGTCCTCGTCGTCGCGGTCCTCGGCCATCAGCTCGCGCACCAGCGGGACGACCCGCTCGCCGTAGAGCCGGATCGACGACATCCGCAGGTCGTGGGGGAGGCGGCCGTTGGAGTACTTCAGCTGGAAGCGGGTGGCGCCGAGGACCCGCAGGGTCGCGGCGATCTTGTGCGCGACGGTCTCGGGGGACCCGCAGTAGACCGCGCCCTCCGGTGAGAACTGCGCCCGGGCTTGGGCCTCGGTCATGGGCGGCCAGCCGCGCTCGGACCCCAGCTTGCGCATCTGCTCGACGAAGTGCGGCAGGTACTCCTGCGCGGCCTGCTCGTCGGTCTCGGCGATGTGGCCGGGGGAGTGGACCGCGATCGGCAGTCCGGGGTGGCCGGCCTCGTCGCACGCCTGGCGGTAGAGGTCGGCGAGCGGGGCGAACTGCGCCGTCGCGCCGCCGATGATCGCGATGACGATCGGCATCCCGTAGCGCGCGGCCCGGACGACGGACGCGGGGGTACCGCCGACGCCGACCCAGGTGGGGAGGCGCCCGGACTCGGTGGGCGGCATGATGCGGTCGACCTGCACCGGCGGGCGCACGGAGCCCTCCCAGCGGACGGGCTGCTCCGTGAGGACCTGGGCGAGCAGGTCGAGCTTCTCCGAGAAGAGCACCTCGTAGTCCTCGAGGTCGAGACCGAAGAGCGGGAAGGACTCGATGAAGGAGCCCCGCCCGACGGTGATCTCGGCGCGTCCGTGCGAGAGCGCGTCGACCGTCGAGAACCGCTCGAAGACCCGGATCGGGTCGTCGGAGCTGAGGACCGTGACCGAGGTGCCGAGACGGATCCGCTCGGTCGTCGTGGCGAGACCCGCGAGCAGCGTGTCGGGCGCGGAGATCGCGTAGTCGGCACGGTGGTGCTCACCGACGCCGAAGACGTCGAGGCCGAGCTCATCGGCGAGCTGCCCCTCCGCGAGGACCTCGCGCACGACGGTGGCCGCCGGCAGCGGTTGCCCGTCGGCGTCGAGGGCGATGTCACCGAAGGTGTCGAGACCGAGCTGGATCGGCTGGATCGTCATGACGATCAATCTAGGGCCGGGGTCGTCGCGACGCGAGAGACTGCCGCCATGACCGACGCCTCCGTCGCCGAGCACGCCGATGCGCTGCGGGCCCACCTCACCCGGTACCGGCCGACCGAGGGCTTCGCCCTGCTCGGGGTCCGCGAGGAGGGTGACGAGGTGGCCGTCGTCTTCAGGTGGCGGCGCAACCCACACCACTTCGTCGTCCGGTTCGGTCGGGACTTCGCGGCGTTCTTCGCGGAGGAGGAGGGAGCCGGTCTCGACGCGTGGTGCGAGGACGTCGGGTTCTGGCTCATGGAGGAGCTCGACACGGGACTTCTCGCGAGAGCCGACCGGCAGTGCGCGGGCGCGGAGGTCGTTCTCACCTCGCCGTCGGTCCGGCACCGTCCGACGGAAGTCTCGGTCCACGACGTCCCCCAGTTCGAGCCCGAGGTGCGGCTGCCGTGGCGGCTGCGTGCCCGCTTGGCGGTGCGGGGAACGATCGCCCGCTGGCGCGGACGACCAGCCACCTACGAGTGGGCCGCCTGGGCGCCCACGGACCAGGCTCCCCGCGACGGGCGGCGAGACGGTGAGTGGCTGGAGGAGGTCGGGCTCGACGCGGCCGGGGTCCGGGCGATCCGGGACGAAGGGGGCTTCCTGGCCTGGTTGCAGGCGTGGGGGAGCGAACCCGGCAGGGTGGTCGTGGGGCAGTGCGCCGTCGCCGCGACATCCGACCCGGACGTGGCTGCGGTCGTGGTCCTCGGGGTGACGGACGGCGCGCCGAGCGGGGCCAGGCAGGAGCTCGTCGTCGCGGCCGTGCATACGGCCGCCGACCAGGGGGCGCGCACCGTCCTCGTCCCGACAGCCGATGGCGGCACCGAGGCCGTCGACACCGCGCTGTGCTGAGGCCGGGCACCGACCGGTGGGTAAGGTAGGGGCCATGACCGTGCCTCTCGGACGGCCGCGCCGGATCACCGCGCGGCGAGCTACCTCGGGGTCGGCCCGCGCCTGACGCGCCGGTCGCCCCCTTCGCTCCTGCCCCGAGAACCCCCTGCACCACTGATTGGACACGAGACACCCATGGAAACTGCCGAGATCCGGCGCCGTTGGCTCACCTTCTTCGAGGGCAAGGGACACGCGGTCGTCCCCTCCGCCCCGCTGATCCACGAGGACCCCAACCTCCTCTTCGTCAACGCCGGCATGGTCCCCTTCAAGCCCTACTTCCTCGGGCAGGAGACGCCCGCCTGGACCCGCGCCACGAGCGTGCAGAAGTGCGTGCGCACCGGTGACATCGACGAGGTCGGCAAGACCTCCCGGCACGGCACCTTCTTCCAGATGAACGGCAACTTCTCCTTCGGCGACTACTTCAAGCGCGACGCCATCGCCTTCGCCTGGGAGCTGCTCACCACCCCCCAGCCCGAAGGGGGCTACGGCCTGGACCCGGAGCGGCTGTGGGCGACGGTCTACACCGACGACGACGAGGCCGAGCAGCTGTGGCTCGAGCTCACCTCGATCCCCAAGGAGCGGATCGTGCGTCGTGCCGAGGCGGACAACTACTGGTCGATGGGTGTGCCCGGCCCGGGCGGCCCGTGCAGCGAGATCTTCTACGACCGCGGCGACGAGTACGGCCGCGAGGGTGGGCCCGAGGTCGACGAGGACCGCTACATGGAGATCTGGAACCTCGTCTTCATGCAGTACGAGCTCTCGGCCGTCCGCTCCAAGGCGGACTTCGACGTCGCCGGCCCGCTGCCGGCGCAGAACGTCGACACCGGCATGGGCCTGGAGCGGATCGCGAGCATCCTCCAGGGCGTCGACAACATGTACGAGATCGACGAGGTCTACCCGGTGCTGGAGAAGGCCGCGGAGATGACCGGCCGCACCTACGGCACCCAGTCGGGCCAGACCGCGGGCGACTCGCACCCCGACGACGTCCACCTGCGCGTCGTCGCCGACCACGTGCGCTCCTCGCTCATGCTCATCGGTGACGGCGTCACCCCGGGCAACGAGGGTCGCGGCTACGTGCTGCGCCGCATGCTGCGCCGTGCGGTGCGCGCGATGCGCCTGCTCGGCTACGAGGACCCGGCGCTGCCGCACCTGCTGCCCGTCTCGATGGAGCGGATGAGCGCGTCCTACCCCGAGCTGCGGACCGGCTTCGACCGGATCGCGCAGATCGCCTACGCCGAGGAGCAGGCCTTCCGCCGCACCCTCGCGCAGGGCACGACGATCCTCGACACCGCGGTGACGCGCACCAAGGACAGCGGCGGCGACACCCTCGCCGGCGAGCAGGCCTTCGCGCTGCACGACACCTACGGGTTCCCCATCGACCTCACCCTCGAGATGGCGGCGGAGCAGGGGCTCAAGGTCGACCGTGAGGGCTTCGTCCGACTCATGGACGAGCAGCGCCAGCGCGCCAAGGCCGACGCCAAGGCGAAGAAGGGCGGCCACGCCAACACCGAGGTCTGGAAGGACCTGCGCGCGCTCGGCGCGACGGACTGGCGTGCCTACGAGGAGCTGACGACGACCGGCTCGGTCGTCGGCCTCGTGCGCGACGGCGCCCGCGTCGAAGAGCTCGAGCCCGGCCAGACCGGCCAGGTCGTGCTCGACCGGACGAGCTTCTACGCCGAGTCCGGCGGTCAGATCGCCGACTCCGGCGTCATCGTCGTCGACGCGCGGCGCCTGCTCGTGCGCGACGTCCAGCGCCCGGTCAAGGGCCTCGTCGTCCACACCGTCGAGGTCGCAGACGGCGCGGTCCGCGTCGGCCAGGACTCCTCGGCGGAGGTCGACCCGCAGTGGCGCATCGACGCCTGCCAGGCTCACTCCGGCACGCACGTCGTCCACGCGGCGCTGCGCCAGGTGCTCGGCCCGTCGGCACTGCAGTCCGGCTCCTACAACAAGCCCGGCTACCTGCGCCTCGACTTCGCGTGGAACCAGGCGCTGTCCGGCGACGCCCGCGCCGAGATCGAGCACGTCGCCAACCTCGCGGTCCGCGACGACCTGCCGGTCTCCGCGGACTGGATGACCCTGCCCGAGGCGCGCGAGCGCGGGGCGCTCGCCCTCTTCGGCGAGACCTACGACGAGCAGGTGCGCGTCATCGAGATCGGCGGCGAGTGGTCGCGCGAGCTGTGCGGTGGCACCCACGTGCGCCACTCCAGCCAGATCGGTGCCCTCACCCTCACCGGCGAGTCCTCGGTCGGCTCCGGCGTGCGGCGCCTCGAGGCCTATGTCGGCATGAACGCCCTGCAGCACCTGGCGACCGAGCGCGCGCTCGTCGCCGAGCTGTCGAGCATCGTCAAGGCGCCGGCTGGCGACCTGCCGGAGCGCGTCTCCGAGCTCGTCACCCGCCTGCGCGAGGTCGAGAAGGAGCTGGAGAAGGTGCGCCGCGAGCAGGTGGCCGCGTCCGCGGGCTCGCTCACCGACGCCGCGAGCGACGTGGCGGGCGTGACCTATGTCGGCGTCCACATCGCCGGCGGAGCGCCCGACGACCTGCGCCAGATGGTCACCGACACCCGCGCCCGGCTCGGCGAGGACCGCCCGAGCGTCGTCGCCCTCACCGGTGACGGCCCGGGCAAGCCGGTCGTCGTCGTCGCCACCAACGAGGCGGCCCGGGCGAAGGGGGTCAAGGCGGGCGCTCTCGTG
>NZ_JBNFOF010000196.1:0-5817 GCF_057364645.1 Janibacter sp. CFPM2_SD2 | reverse complement strand
TCGTCGGTCGGCGGCTCGGGCGTGCGCCTGGCCAGTGCGATCGACCTGCGCCGCAGCCTCGCCTCGCCGAGCGAGGAGCCGGTGCTCACCTACACGACGAGCGCCCCCTCGCCCGAGCCGCTGCGCGTCGCCGTCGTCGAGGACTTCTCCGACGGCCTGGGACGGATGCGCTCCGATGCCCCCGAGCCGGTCGACGGCTTCTCCCCGGTCGACCCGACGCTGCGCATCCCGGGCAACATCGCCGCCGAGCGGCGGACGATCGTCGTGCAGTCCAACGGCGTCGCGGCACCGCAGCTGCCGCTCCCTTCGCTCGTCAGCTCCGTCGACACCGGGGGCATCGCCTGGGCCCTCGGCCAGGACGGCACCGCCCGCGTCCAGCAGACGCCCGGGACCTACTCGGCGACCTTCACCGAGCTGACGCCCGAGGAGGACGACTTCGACCTGGAGACCGCGCTGCCCGTCGACCCGAGCGCGGCCGACGACTCCTACCTCACCCTCGACCCCGGCTCCTCGACGGAGATCACCGAGCTCGTCGACGAGGTCGTCCCCCAGGACGCGACCCCGCTCGCCAGCGCGCAGGCGATCCAGGAGTACCTGCGCGGCAGCGAGTTCACCTACAGCCTCGAGCTGCCCGACGCGCAGGGCCGCGACCCGATCGTCTCCTTCCTCGACACCAAGACCGGCTACTGCCAGCAGTTCGCCGTGACGATGACCCTCATGGCCCGCGCCCGCGGCATCCCGGCGCGCGTCGCCGTGGGCTTCCTCCCCGGGTCGCTGTCGACCGGCGAGGAGCGGGTGGTGCGGGTGAGCGACGCGCACGCGTGGCCGGAGCTCTACTTCGAGGGCGTCGGCTGGACGCGCTTCGAGCCGACGCCCGGCTCGCGCGCGGCCTCGACGCCGGGCTACTCGGTGGACACGACCGATTCCAGCGCAGGCAGCGAGACCTCGACCAGCTCCGACGACGCGAGCAGCAGCTCGGCCAGCTCCGCCGATCGTCCCGAGGACGTCGCCGTCCCCGAGGCCGCGACCGGGCAGGACGAGGGACGACCCGCGTGGCTGACCTGGCTGCTGTGGCTGCTCGGCGCCGGGCTGGTCCTCGCGATCATGCCGGTGTCCGCGCTCGTGGCGCGCCGTCTGGATCGGCGCCGTTCGCTCGACGACACCGAGCGGGTCGAGCGCGAGTGGCACGAGCTGGTCAGCCAGCTCGACGACCTCGGGCTGCGTCCTCCGGTCGGGGCGACGCCGCGGCAGACGGGCGCCTGGCTCTCCCGACGGCTGCACCTCGAGGGCGAGCCCAAGGAGCACCTCGACCACGTCGTCGCGACGCTCGAGCGGGCGCGCTACGCACCGCCCGGCGCCGACCTGCCGGACATCTCCCGCGAGGTCGGCCAGGTCGTCGACCGGGTGCGCGCGAGCCGCCAGCGCTCGATGCAGCTGCGCTCCGTGCTGTGGCCCCAGGACGGGGTCGACGCCTGGCGGACGCTCGGCCGCGCGATCCTGCGCCGCCTCCCCCGCCGGGGTGATCAGTCGAGGTAGTCGCGCAGGACCTGGGAGCGGCTCGGGTGACGGAGCTTGCTCATCGTCTTGGACTCGATCTGGCGGATCCGCTCACGGGTCACGCCGTAGACCTTGCCGATCTCGTCGAGCGTCTTCGGCTGGCCGTCGGTCAGGCCGAAGCGCATCGAGACCACGCCGGCCTCGCGCTCGCTGAGGGTGTCGAGCACCGAGTGCAGCTGCTCCTGCAGGAGCGTGAAGCTCACCGCGTCAGCCGGCACGACGGCCTCGGAGTCCTCGATGAGGTCACCGAACTCGGAGTCGCCGTCCTCGCCGAGCGGGGTGTGCAGCGAGATCGGCTCGCGACCGTACTTCTGGACCTCGACGACCTTCTCGGGGGTCATGTCGAGCTCCTTGGCCAGCTCCTCCGGCGTGGGCTCGCGGCCCAGGTCCTGGAGCATCTGGCGCTGCACACGAGCGAGCTTGTTGATGACCTCGACCATGTGCACGGGGATGCGGATCGTGCGCGCCTGGTCGGCCATCGCGCGGGTGATCGCCTGGCGGATCCACCACGTGGCGTAGGTCGAGAACTTGTAGCCCTTCGTGTAGTCGAACTTCTCGACCGCACGGATCAGACCGAGGTTGCCCTCCTGGATGAGGTCGAGGAAGAGCATGCCGCGACCGGTGTAGCGCTTGGCCAGCGAGACGACGAGTCGCAGGTTGGCCTCGAGCAGGTGGTTCTTGGCGTTCTTGCCGTCCTGCGCGATCCACCACAGCTCGCGCTTGAACTTCATGTCGATCTTCTCGCCGGAGGCGAGCTTTTCCTCGGCGAAGAGGCCGGCCTCGATCCGCTTGGCGAGCTCGACCTCCTGCTCGGCGTTGAGGAGCGCGACCTTGCCGATCTGCTTGAGGTAGTCCTTGACCGGGTCAGCGGTGGCACCGGCCGTGACGACCTGCTGCGCAGGCGCGTCGTCCTCGTCGTCGTTGCTGATCGTGAAGCCGGACTTCTCGTCCTGCTCCGCCTCGGGCTTGGTCTTCGCCTCGGGCTCGTCGACGAGCAGCTCGTCCTCGCCCGGTGCCGGCTCCTCAGCCGTCGTCGTCGTGGGGTTGGCCGCAGCCTTCTTGGCGGCAGCCTTCTTCGCGGCGGCCTGCTTGGCCGGCGCCGCCTGCTTCACGGGCGCAGCGGCGGCAGCGGCCGTCGCCGTCGACGCGGCCTTCTTGGCCGCGACCTTCTTCGCCGGAGCAGCCTTCTTCGCGGGCGCGGCGGCCTTCTTGGTCGCGGTCTTCTTCGCGGCCGTCTTCGTCGCCGCGGTCTTGGTCGCCGCCTTCTTGGCGGGAGCCTTCTTCGCGGTCTTCTTCGCCGGGGTGGACTCTGGCACCTGTACCTCGATTCCCTGGTCGCCCAGTGCACGCAGGACGACCCGACCCCGGGTGGGGCTGATCTTCGCCTCGCTGAATGCTGCCTGCAGCTGGTCGCTGGTGATGGATCCGGTCGTGCGGCCCTTCAGGACGAGCTCCTGCAACGATGGGTGCGAGAACTCCTTGGGGAGGGAGCCCTGCGTCTCGCCGGACCGTGGGGACACAGCAGTCACCAACAACCTTTCGTCACGGAGGATTCCGCCGAGACGAAGGGGGTGGCGTCACCCCGCGGTCCCGACTCGCCCGGTCGCTGTGCGCTGGGCTCGTGACCATTATAAAACGCGGGCGGCGCAGATGCCGCCACCAGGGGTGGCAGCGGCCCGTCAGCGGGCCTTGACCGCCAGCACGTCGCAGGGCGCGTCGAGCAGCACACGCTGGGCGTTGGAGCCGAGGATCAGCTTGCCGACGGGGGTGCGACGACGCAGGCCGATGATGATCAGCTCGGCGCCGGTCTCCTCGGCCACGACGATGAGGTCCTCGGCCGGCTCCTTGCCGCGCACGAGCCCACGGACCTCGCCGTCGACCCCGGCCTCGTCCATGCGGGCCCGCACCTGCGCGAGGTCGTCCTCGTGCTTGCGCGCGGTGTCACCGCTCAGGCCGACACCGCCGCGGTCGGAGTGGATGACGACGAGCTTGTCATTGCGCAGGCGGCACTCCTCGAAGGCCCGCTCCAGGGCGGCTTCGCCTTCCTTGGTGGACACGTATCCCACGACGATCGTCATCGGTGCTCCTCGTCAGCTCGCTCAGGTGGACAACCTGGGCCAGACGCTACACCGCGGTCCCGTGACCTGTCTCACTCCCCGCCGGGGTGTCGACGAGTCAGGCGTCGCGCAGGGTCTCGTGCAGCAGCTCGCCGACCTGGTCGACCTCGGTGAGGAATCCGTCGTGGCCCACCGCCGAGTGGATCGTGCGCAGCCGGGTGCCGGGCCGCGCCGCGGCGATCTCGCTCGAGAGCCGGGGCGGGTAGAGCCGGTCGGAGTCGACGGGCGCGACGACGAGACGACCGGCGAAGGGGGCGAGCGCCGCCTCGAGCCCGCCGCGTCCGCGACCGATGTCGTGGGAGTTCATCGCCTCGGAGAGCACCGCATAGGAGTTGGCGTCGAAGCGACGCGCGAGCTTGCCCCCGTGGTGGTCGAGATAGCTCTCGACGGTGTAGCGCGGGCGCCCCGACTCCCCCGCCGGCTCGTCCTGCTCCTCGCGGCCGAAGCGCTCGTGCAGCTCGAGCTCGCTGCGGTAGGTGATGTGCGCGATGCGGCGGGCGATGGCCAGGCCGCTCTCCGGTCCCTGCGGGTGGTCGTAGTAGTCGCCCCCGGCGAACCACGGGTCGTTGCGGATGGCGAGGATCTGCGCCTGGCACCAGCCGATCTGCTCGGCGGTCGCCCGGGCACCGGTCGCGAGCGCGATCGCCGTGCCGACCCGGTCGGGGTGGCTCGCGACCCACTCGAGGGTCCGCATGCCACCCATCGACCCGCCGATGACGGTGTGCCAGCGCTCGATGCCGAGCGCGTCGGCCAGGCGCGCCTCGGCGGCGACCTGGTCGCGGATCGTCAGTCGGGGAAACCGGCTGCCCCAGGGCCGCCCGTCGGGCGCGGTGCTGGCGGGCCCGGTGCTGCCCTGGCAGCCACCGAGGACGTTGACCGCGACGACGAAGTAGGAGTCGTCGAGGGGCGCACCCTCACCGATGAGCCCGGGCCACCAGCCCGCCGTGGGGTGACCGGGACCGGCGTCACCGACGACGTGGCTGTCACCGGTCAGCGCGTGCTCGACGAGCACCGCATTGTCCCGCTCGGGGCTCAGCCGCCCCCACGTCTCGTAGGCGAGCACGACGTCGGGCAGGGACTCGCCGGACTCGAGCCGCAGGTGGCCCACGGAGTGGAAGTGCCGGTCGCCCGGCTCGTCACCGTCGCGCCACGACGCTGTGCTCGTGGGGGGTGTGGTGGTCACGCTCACGGAGTGCTCCCGAAGTGTCTCGCCTTGCCACATCGCCTCGACGCGGCCAGGTCATCACCCGGGGCACCCCGTCGCGAGGAGGGTTGCCGGCCAGCAAGCCGGGGCTTTGCGCTGGCACTCATGACCTGCCGCCAACTCTAACGTCATGAGGCGCGCGGGATCGAGCCGCGTCCGTCGTGCGGACCCGCCACCGCGTCGCTCCACGGGTGCGCGCCGGTGACGAGCAGCCGCGACATCAGGTCGGCGAGCCGGTGGTCGGGGTCGACCTCGAGAGCCCGCTCGAGGCAGATGCCGGCGATCGTGCCGTCGCCCGCCCACCAGGCCAGCTGCGCGACCGCGACGTGCACCGCCGCCGTCAGGGGCGGAGGCAGCAGACGGCCCACCTCGACGAGGCGCTCGCGCACGAGCAGCACCTCCTCGGGCCACTCCTGCGGCCGCGGCCACTCGTCGCCCTCCTCCCACAGGTCGACCCACGGGCAGTCCCCCGCTGCGTCGATGACGAGCGTGGCGATGTGCGGCGGCAGCGCGTCGAGGTCGAAGAAGCCGGGGGCGATCATGGCGAGCAGCCCGTCGCGCCAGGGGATGTCGAGCAGCGAGATCGCGAGCAAGGCGAGCTCGGCGTCGGTGAGCACCGCCACCGGCTCCGCGGTGCGGCGCGGGTCGAGGACCCGGGCCCAGACGTCGACCAGCTCGTCCTCGTCGACGTGGGCGAGGTCGAGTCCCTCGGCCGCGGCAGCGACCCGGTCGGCCCTCACCTCGTCGGTCGGCGGCACCACCCCGTCGACGAGCGCCTGCCGGCTCGGCCAGGGACTCACGCCGGCGAGGACGAAGGGAGCGACCGCCGGCACCTCGTGCGGCTGCGGCAGCTCGCGGCCGCCCGGCCAGGTGCGGCCCTCGCGGACGACGAGGTGCGGCGTCACCTGCAGGCCCGCGCGAGGCCGCCGAGTGACCGCC
>NZ_JBNFOF010000195.1:0-5842 GCF_057364645.1 Janibacter sp. CFPM2_SD2 | reverse complement strand
CGCTCACCGAGCCCGGCCGCAGCTCCTCGCTCGAGATCACCTGCCCGGGCCGGAGGCCGCGCTGGCGCTCGTCGGGGCGGCCCGTCGTCTCGGCATCCCGAGCAAGGCGCGCGAGGTGCGCGGGGTCGACCGCGTCGTCATCCGCGACGGCGACGCCATCTCGGCGATGCTCACCCGGCTCGGCGCCCACGAGGCCGTCATGGCATGGGAGGAGCGCCGGATGCGGCGCGAGGTCCGGGCGACGGCCAACCGTCTGGCCAACTTCGACGACGCCAACCTGCGCCGCTCCGCGCGCGCGGCGGTCGCCGCCGGGGGCGCGCGTCCAGCGGGCGCTGGAGATCCTCGGCGACGAGGTGCCCGACCACCTGCGCGAGGCCGGCCAGCTGCGGCTCGAGCACACCGGGGCCTCGCTGGAGGAGCTCGGCCAGGCGGCCGGACCCGCCGATCGAGACCAAGGACGCCGTGGCCGGTCGGATCCGCCGGCTGCTCGCCATGGCCGACAAGCGCGCCGAGGACGAGGGCATCCCGGGCACGGAGGCCTCGCTGACCTCCGACATGCTCGACGGCTGACCGGGGGCGCGGCGCCTGCCACGGCATCGTGGGCAGGCCCTAGGGTGGACGTGACCGGGGTCGCACCGGCGACCTGCTTCCGGCACCACCGACGTGGAGGTATTCACCGTGACAGTTCGTGTAGGGATCAACGGGTTCGGCCGCATCGGCCGCAACTTCTTCCGTGCGGTCAAGGCGTCCGGGGCGGACGTGGAGGTCGTGGCCTTCAACGACCTGGGCGACGACGCCACGCAGGCGCACCTGCTCAGGTACGACTCCATCCTCGGGCGCTACGACGGTGACGTCTCCGTCGTCGACGGTGGCATCGAGGTGGACGGCCGCGTGGTCACCTCGCTCGCGGAGCGCGACCCGGCCGCCCTGCCCTGGGGTGACCTCGGCGTCGACGTCGTCGTCGAGTCGACGGGCTTCTTCACCGATGCCGACGCCGCCCGGGCGCACGTCGAGGGCGGCGCCAAGAAGGTCATCATCTCCGCGCCGGCCAAGCACGAGGACATCACCATCGTCATGGGGGTCAACGACGGCCTCTACGACCCGGAGAAGCACACGATCATCTCCAACGCCTCGTGTACGACCAACTGCCTCGCGCCGATGGCCAAGGTGCTCAACGACGGTCTCGGCATCGAGAGCGGGCTGATGACGACGATCCACGCCTACACCGCGGACCAGAACCTCCAGGACGGCCCGCACAAGGACCTGCGCCGCGCCCGGGCCGCAGCACTCAACATCGTGCCGACGTCCACGGGAGCCGCCAAGGCCGTCGCACTCGTGCTGCCCGAGCTCGAGGGCAAGCTGGACGGCTACGCCCTTCGCGTCCCGACGCCGACCGGGTCCGCGACCGACCTGACCTTCACCGCGAGTCGTGAGACCACGGTCGACGAGGTCAACGCCATCGTCCGCGCGGCCGCCGAGTCCGGCCCGCTCGCGGGCAAGCTCGTCTACACCGAGGACCCGATCGTCTCCACGGACATCGAGACGGACCCGGCCAGCTGCACCTTCGACTCGCTGCTGACCAAGGTCATCGGCAACCAGGTCAAGGTCGTCGGCTGGTACGACAACGAGTGGGGCTACTCCAACCGTCTCGTCGACCTCGCGGTCCACGTCGGCTCGCGTCTCTGAGACGATCCCACCCGACACCACCACCGCATCGCCCGAAAGGCCACCGTGAAGACCACCGCTGACCTCGGGGACCTGCGCGGCAAGCGCGTCCTCGTCCGATCCGACCTCAATGTCCCCCTCGACGGGACCACGATCACCGACGACGGCCGCATCCGCGCCTCCCTGCCGACGATCTCCGCCCTCGCGCAGGCCGGGGCGCGGGTCGTCGTCTGCGCCCACCTGGGTCGCCCCAAGGGCGCGCCGGACCCGCAGTACTCGCTCGCCCCCCGTCGCCGCGCGGCTGGGCGAGCTGCTCGGGGCCGACGTGGCCTTCGCGCAGGACACCGTGGGGGAGTCGGCCCGCGCGGTCGTCGACGGGCTGGCCGACGGTCAGGTCGCCCTGCTCGAGAACCTGCGCTTCAACGCCGGTGAGACGAGCAAGGACGAGGCGGAGCGGGGTGCCTTTGCCGACGAGCTCGCCTCGCTGGCTGACGCCTACGTCTCGGACGGCTTCGGCGTCGTGCACCGGGCGCAGGCCTCCGTCTACGACATCGCCACCCGGCTGCCGGCCGCGATGGGCGGTCTCGTCGGGGCCGAGGTCGAGGTGCTGCAGCGCCTCACGCGCGACCCCGAGCGTCCCTACGCCGTCGTCCTCGGTGGGGCGAAGGTCAGCGACAAGCTCGGCGTCATCGACAACCTCCTCGGCACCGCCGACCGCCTGCTCATCGGCGGGGGCATGGTCTTCACCTTCCTCAAGGCCCAGGGCCACGAGGTCGGCAAGAGCCTGCTCGAGGAGGACCAGCTCGCGACGGTGACCGAGTACCTCGAGCGGGCCGAGCGCGACGGGGTCGAGATCGTCCTGCCGACCGACGTCGTGGCGGCCACCGAGTTCTCCGCCGACGCCGAGCACGAGGTCGTCGCCGCGGACGAGATCCCGGCCGACCGGATGGGTCTGGACATCGGTCCCGAGTCGGGTCGGCTCTTCGCCGACAAGCTCGCCGACTGCCGCACCGTCTTCTGGAACGGCCCCATGGGGGCCTTCGAGATGGCGCCCTACGCGGCCGGCACCGAGGCCGTGGCCCGGGCCCTCGTCGAGGCGACGAAGGGGGGCGCCCTCACCGTCGTCGGTGGCGGCGACTCCGCGGCCGCGGTGCGCCAGCTCGGCTTCACCGACGACCAGTTCGGCCACATCAGCACCGGTGGCGGCGCGAGCCTCGAGTACCTCGAGGGCAAGCGCCTGCCGGGCCTGGCCGTCTTCGGCGAGGAGGCCTGACATGGCCGGCGCACGCACCCCCCTGATGGCGGGCAATTGGAAGATGAACCTCGACCACCTGCAGGGCACCCACCTCGTGCAGAAGCTCGACTGGACCCTGCGCGACGCCCGCCACGACTTCGGTGCCGTCGAGGTCGTCGTCGTGCCCCCCTTCACCGACCTGCGCTCGGTCCAGACGCTCGTCGACGGTGACAGGCTGGCGCTTCGCTACGGAGCCCAGGACCTCAGCCCGCACGACTCGGGCGCCTACACCGGCGACGTCTCCGGAGCCTTCCTCGCGAAGCTCGGCTGCAGCTACGTCGTCGTCGGCCACAGCGAGCGTCGTGAGGGCCACGGTGAGACCGACGCCGTCGTGGCGAGCAAGGCCGTCGCGGCCTTCCGCCACGGGCTGATACCGATCGTCTGCGTCGGCGAGGGGCTCGAGGTCCGTCAGGCGGGCGAGCACGTCAGCCACGTGCTCGCCCAAGTCGAGGGCAGCCTCGCCGGGATCACGCCGGAGCAGGCCGAGACGGTCGTCATCGCCTACGAGCCGGTGTGGGCCATCGGCACGGGTGAGGTCGCGACGCCGGAGGACGCGCAGGAGGTCTGCGCGGCCATCCGCGGCAAGCTGGCGCAGATGTGGTCCGACGCGACCGCCGACAAGGTGCGCGTCCTCTACGGGGGCTCGGTGAAGTCCGGCAACGTCGCCAGCATCATGGCCGGTGCCGACGTCGACGGCGCCCTCGTCGGTGGAGCCTCTCTCGAGGCCGAGGAGTTCTCCTCGATCTGCCGCTACCAGCAGCACCTCACGGCCTGACCACGACCGTCACGCCGGGTGGGGCGCGCCGCGCCCACCCGGCCTGACCCGTGGCGCAGGTTGCAGGGGTATCCTGACCCGGGGCGCCGCCGTGGCGGTGCCGCACCCGAGACCCGACCGACAAGGACCTGATCGCGTGAACGCCGTCCGCATCGGACTGCAGGTGATCCTCGTGATCACCGGCCTGATCCTCACCCTGCTCATCCTCATGCACAAGGGGAAGGGCGGTGGCATGTCCGACATGTTCGGTGGCGGCATGTCGGCGTCTCTCGGCAGCTCGTCCGTCGCCGAGCGCAACCTCACGAGGTTCACGATCGTCGTCGGCCTCGTCTGGTTCACCGCCGTCGTCGGCATCGGACTCATCGACCGCTTCGACGCCTGACGCGTCCCGCACCCCCAGGAGCACCACATGGCAGGTGGAAATGCGATCCGCGGCAGCCGCATCGGCGCCGGACCCATGGGTGAGGCCGAGCGCGGCGAGGCCGCGCCCCGCACCTTCGTCTCCTACTGGTGCGCCAACGGCCACGAGGTGACGCCCTCCTTCGCCGTCGAGGACGGTGTCGAGGTCCCCGACGTGTGGGAGTGCAAGCGCTGCGGCCTGCCCGCAGGCCGTGACAAGGACAACCCGCCGGCCCCGCCGACGGCCGAGGTCTACAAGACCCATCTGGCCTACGTGAAGGAGCGCCGCTCCGACAGCGAGGGCGAGGCGATCCTCGAGGAGCGCCTCGGCGAGCTGCGCGATCGCGGCCTCATCCGCTGACCCACGGCCCGGCCTCCGCTCAGCCACGGCCACTTACCCGGCCGGACAGACCTGAATCCGCATGACCCTGGGGTAATGCGGATTCAGGTCTGTCCGGCGGTGTTCGGCCGTCCGCAGGGGGCTTCCGGGCGTCAGATGGGCTGCGGGGGCCGGCGTCAGGTGAGCCGGGGAGGCGGCGGCCTCGTCGACCAGCCAGAGGGTTCGGCCCAGGGCCTGCAGCTGTGCGGCGGTGCTCTCCTGCGCGGGGGCGCCGGAGACCCCCTTCGCCACGGCCTCGGCCTTGTCGGCGCCCGCCACGACGAACCACACCTCGTGCGAGCGGGCGAGGCAGCCGAGGGTGAGCGAGACCCGGGTGGGGGGAGGCTTGGGGGAGTCGTGGACGGCGATCGCGAGGGCGTCGTCGCGGAGCTGCGCCGGGTGGCCGGGGAAGAGCGAGGCGACGTGACCGTCTGGCCCCACACCAAGGAGCACGACGTCCCAGGCGCCCCCACCGTCGACCCGCAGCGCCCGCTCGTAGGCGATCGCCGCGGCCTCGGGTGATTCCGAGGTGTCGGGGCCGGGGACCCGGTGGACCCGAGCCGGGTCGAGGGGGAGGCGGTCCAGGCCCGCCGAGTCGTTCTGGGTGTCGTTGCGGTCGGGGTCGCCGAGGGGCAGCCACCGCTCGTCGCCCCACCACACGTGCACCCGGGACCAGTCGACGACGTCGACCGCCGGGTGATCGGCGAGGGCCGCGACGAGGGCGGAGCCCATCGATCCGCCGGTGAGTGCCACGTGGGCCTCGCCCCGCAGCGCCACCGCCTCCTGGACGCTCGCCAGCAGCCGGCCGGCGATCATCGTCGCCGTCGTGGCGGCGTCCGGGTGGACGAGGACGATCCGCTGGGCCATCTCAGTCCTCCAGACGCTCGCGGACGGCATGCTTGACCGCCTTGGTGCTCCGGTCGGCCTGCTCCGGCGCGGCCTCGACCATCGCGCTGCGGATGATCTCGCTCGACTCCTCCGCGAGGCGCTCGGTCGTGCGGCGCGCCTCGCTCGGCGACGGGACGAGCCCCGCGTCGACGGCCTCGGTCATCGTCATCCGTCGCCGAGTGATCTTGGGCAGACCCGAGGTCAGGGCGTCCTCGTAGACCTCGTCGGGGTCGAGCCGGCTCAGCTCGTCGGCGAGGCACTCGGCGTCCGACCGCGGCGCGAGCGCGATGGCCCGCTGCGGCTGGTCCGGCTGGTCGAGGGTGGCCGTCGCCCCGTGCTGCGGCCGCACGAGGTCGATCGGTCCGGAGGCGCCGCTCGAGCCGGGACGCTGACGATGCCGGAGCGGCGCGCGCCGGATGAGCGAGACGGGGCAGCGCAGCCG
>NZ_JBNFOF010000194.1:0-5875 GCF_057364645.1 Janibacter sp. CFPM2_SD2 | reverse complement strand
CGGCCGAGGCCGCGACCGCGGTCTGACCTGCGTCGCGGACGCGCGGCCACGGGTCGGTCGCGTCGTCGGGCACGACGACGTCGGCGCTGCCGAGCAGCACGCGCGACAGGACGGTCGTCGTGTGGTGCGAGAGCCCGAGGTGCCGCGCCCGGGCGTCGCTCGCGGACACCCGGGGCACGGCGATGGCGCGGCCCCGCAGCACGTGCACGGCGTTGAGGACGTCGCCGGTCGCCAGGCCCGACCACCCCCAGGTCGTCGACGAGCCGGCATTGCCCGGCCCCTGCGCGACGACCACGACGTCGCAGCCGAGGACGTGCCGCGCGGCGAGCAGCGCGGAGTGGACGGTGATCGCCTCGTGCTCCGCGCCGAAGGCCTGCCCCGCCGAGATGGTCGTGTCGAGCCACCCGGCGTCGACGAGGACGGCGGCGAGGTCCGACTGGGCGAAGGGGAGCGCCGCCGTGTCGGTCATGACGTAGCCGACCCGCGCCTGCGGGCGGGCGGCGCGCAGCCCCACGAGGACCGCAGGCAGGGCGGAGTGCAGCTCCGCGACGACGACCGGCATCCCCTGGAGGTCACCGGCGGCGACGGCCGGGTGCTCGCGCATCGCCTCGTGGTGCGGTGACTCCTGCTCCTCGAGCGCGAGGACCATCTGCTGCAGGGGTGTGTAGCGCGCCTTGACGATGTGGCCGGGCCCGTCGGCGGGGTCCGCCGGGAGGCGGCTGGCGTCGGCGACGACGAGGGCGTGCCCACCGGTGCCCAGCCCACGGCGCAGGGCGGAGACGTTGAGCAGGACGGTGTCGCCGACCTCGGGGGTGCCCACGAGCTCGGGGCAGGGCGAGCGCGGGCGTGGCGACCCCGTCGACGTCGACGACCAGGCGCACCGCGCCACGCCGGGCGCGGCCGATCTCGCGGACCGTGCCGCTGCGCCAGTGGATCATGTGCGGCAGGTTAGCCTCAGGACGACGAAGGGAGCGATGTGGCAGCACCCAACACGCCCGCGGCCAAGACCGAGCGCCTGCTCAACCTCACGATGAGCCTGCTCAGCACCCGGATCCCCCTGCCCAAGCAGCGGATCCGGCGCATGGTCGAGGCCTACCGGTCGGTCGAGTCCGACGAGGCCTTCGACCGGATGTTCGAGCGCGACAAGGAGGACCTGCGGGCCATGGGGATCCCGCTCGTCACCGAGGAGATCGGGGTCTTCGAGGACGAGCAGGGATATCGCATCGACCGGCGCGACTACGCCCTGGCCCCCGTGGAGCTGACCACCGACGAGCGTGCCGTGGTCGGACTCGCCAGCCGGGCGTGGGCGCACGCGACGATGGCCGGCACGGCCGCGACGGCCTGGCGCAAGATCGCTGCCGACGACGAGGTGGGGGAGGACCCCTTCGTCGGTCTCGAGCCGCAGCTCGGCGGCACCGAGCCGGCCTTCGAGCCGCTCAAGGACGCCGTGCTGCAGTCCACGCCCGTCCGCTTCGACTACGCGCGGCCCGGCGCCGGCGGGTCGCGACCCGCCACGTCGAGCCGTGGTACCTCACCGCCTGGCACGGCCGCTGGTACCTCGTCGGGCACGACCTCGACCGCGAGGCGGCGCGGGTCTTCCGGCTGTCGCGGATCGCCTCGGCCGTCACGTCGACGGGGGAGGCACCGACCGTGCCCGTCCCTGACGACCTCGACCCCGTCTCGATGATCGCCGCCACCGACCCGGCCCCGGGTCAGGCCTTCGCCGGTCGCGCTGCGGGTGCGCGTCGGCACCGGCCACGGCCTGCGCCGCCGGGCCACCTCGGTGACTCGCTCGACGGCGAGTGGGACCGCGTCGAGCTCGACCACTCCGACCTCGACGGCTTCGTCAGCGAGGTCGTCAGCCACGGCAGCGACGTCGTCGTCGAGGAGCCGGGGCAGTTGCGGACGGCCGTCGTCGACCGGCTGCAGGCCGTTGTCACCACGCACGAAGGGAGCAGCCGATGAGCCGGCCGCAGGTCGAGACCGCGACGAGCCGGGTCGAGCGGCTGCTCACGATGGTCCCGTGGCTCGTCGGACGACAGGGCATCGAGATCTCCCGGGCCGCCGAGGGGCTGGGCATCACCGAGGACCAGCTGAAGAAGGACCTCGACCTGCTCTTCATGTGCGGCTACGGCCCGATGACCGACGAGCTCATCGAGGTCAGCTACGAGGGCGGGCGGGTCTTCGTCAGCAATGCCGACACGATCGCCAGGCCGCTGCGCCTGAGCGTCGACGAGGCGATCTCCCTCATCGTCGGGTTGCGGTCCCTGTCGGCCCTCGAGGCGGGGGAGTCGAGCGCCGTCGAGCGGGCACTGGCCAAGCTCGAGGAGGTCGCCGGGGCGATCCCCGGCGTCGACCGGGTCATGGTCGTCGACGACGACACCGAGGCCGGGCGCACCCGCTCGGTGCTGCAGGACGCGCTCTCGGCCGGTCGCCGGGTGCACCTGACCTATCACGTGCCCAGTCGGGACGAGCGGACCGAGCGCGACGTCGACCCGATGCGGCTGGCCCGGGTCGAGGGCCACTGGTACCTCGAGGGCTGGTGCCACCGGGCCCAGGACGTGCGCCTCTTCCGCACCGACCGGATCGAGGCCGTCGAGGTGCTCGACGTGCCGTCCGAGCCCCCGGCCGACGCCGTGCGACGAGACCTGAGCGCAGGCGCCTACCAGCGCGGTGAGGGCGACCTGCCCGTCACCCTGCGCCTGGCACCGTCCGCCCACTGGGTCGCGGAGTACTACCCGGTGACATCTCGGGAAACCTCGGGTGAAGACCTCGTCGTCACCCTGCCGACGAGCAACGAGGGCTTCCTGCGTCGACTCGTGCTGCGCCTGGGCGGCGCGGCCGAGGTCGTCGAGCCCGAGGCGCTGCGCACCGCGGTCACGGCGCACGCGACGCAGGCCCTCGCCGCCTACGACCCCGCCTGAGGGGCGTCAGCGCCCCTCAGGGTCCGGGCATACACTGCAACTTGTTGGTCGCCATCCGAAAGGTCTTGCCATGCCCACTCTGGGTCCCATGGAAATCATCCTCATCCTGGTCGTCATCCTGCTCCTCTTCGGCTTCAAGAAGCTGCCGGATGCCGCCCGTAGCCTCGGCAAGTCGGCCCGGGTCTTCAAGGCCGAGGTCAACGAGATGAAGGAAGAGGACCGCCAGCGCGAGGAGGCCAAGCGCACGCGTGAGGCCGGTACCTCAACCGACGGCAATGCCGTCATCGACGAGGCCAAGCCGCGCACGGACAACCAGTCCGGCCCGGTCGCCTGAGCACCCTCCCTTCGCCCTCCGCACGCATGGCCCGTAGCCCCCGCACGCCCAAGGACCCCGAGGGGCGGATGCCGCTCAAGGAGCACCTCCTCGAGTTCCGCAACCGGCTGATGAAGGCCGCCGCCGCGATCGTCGTGGGCGCGGTCGTCGGGTGGATCATCTACAACCCCGTGCAGGTCGGGCCGTGGACCTACGGCGGTGTCTACGAGCAGCTGACCCTGCCCTTCACCGAGTACAAGAAGGCCAACCCCGGCAGCGTCGTCACGCTGAACTTCGGCAATGCCACGTCGGCCTTCTCCACCCAGCTCGGGCTGTCGATCTTCACCGGGGTCATCATCTCCAGCCCCATCTGGCTCTGGCAGATCTGGGCCTTCATCCTCCCGGGGCTGACCAAGCGCGAGAAGCGCCTGTCGCTCGGCGTCTTCGGGACGGCCCTGCCGCTCTTCCTCGCCGGCTGCTTCTTCGCCTACCAGACGCTGCCCAAGGCGTTGCTCATCCTCTTCGGCTTCACCCCCGACGACGACAAGTCGAGCAACATCCAGCAGGCGAGCGACTACTTCACCTTCATCACCCGATTCATCCTCGCCTTCGGCCTGGCGTGGCTGCTGCCGGTCTTCCTCGTCGGGCTGTGCGCCATCGGCGTGCTGCCCGGCCGCACCCTCAAGAAGTCCTGGCGGATGGCGATCCTGCTGATCTTCATCGCCTCGGCGATCATCACCCCGACGCCGGACCCCTTCACGATGTTCCTGCTCGCCGGGCCGCTGTGCGTCCTGTACTTCGTCGCCCTCGCGATCTGCCTCTGGATCGACAGGCGGCGGATCGAGCGGGGCGAGGAGCCCGACTGGTCGGACCTCTCGGACGACGAGGCGTCACCGCTCACCTAGTCTCGGGTCCATGACCCGTGTGACTGCCGATCGCATCGGCCTGCTCGTCAACCCCACCGCCGGCAAGCACCGCGGGGAGCAGATCGGCACCCGTGTGGCCGACCTCCTCGAAGCCGGCGGACGCGAGGTCGTCGATCTCACCGGCCTCGACGCCGCGCGGGCCGAGGCCAAGGCCCGCCGAGCCGTGGCGACGGGTCGACATCGACATGCTCGTCGTCGCCGGCGGCGACGGGGCCGCCGGGCTCGGGGCCAACATCTGCGCCGACACCGACGTCCCGCTCGGCATCGTCGCGGTCGGCACCGGCAACGACAACGCCCGCGAGCTCGGGCTGCCGGTGCAGGACGTCGAGGCGTCGGTCCAGCGGATCCTCCAGGGCTCGGTGCGACAGATGGACCTGGGGCGGGTGAGCGGCCCCGACGGCGAGCCGGTCCGCGACTACCTCGGCGTGCTCTCCTGCGGCTTCGACGCCGTGGTCAACGAGCGCGCCAACCGCATGTCCTGGCCCCGGGGTCCGCAGCGCTACAACCTCGCGATCCTGCGCGAGCTCCCGGTCTTCGGCGCGATCCACTACGACCTGACGATCGACGGAGCCGAGCGCGAGGTCGACGGGATGCTCGTGTGCATCGCCAACGGCCGCGCCTTCGGCGGCGGGATGAAGATCGCCCCGGCCGCCGACGTCGACGACGGTCTGCTCGACGTCGTCATCGTCCACGAGATCCCCGTCCCGACCTTCCTCACGGTCTTCCCCAAGGTCTTCTCCGGCACCCACACGACGCACCCGGCGGTCGAGATCATCCGGGGCGCCCGGGTCACCGTGGCGACCGAGCGGATCGTCAGCTATGCCGACGGCGAGCGGGTCGCGCCGCTTCCGGCCACGGTCGAGGCGGCCCGCGGCGCGCTGTCGATCGTGCGCTGAGCCGCTGGCATAGCGTGGGGGCATGTCCTCTCCCGCCGAACGCTATGCCGCCGCCCGCCGTCGCAGCGCGGGGGAGCTCACCCCCTTCGTCGAGGGTCTGGGCTTCGAGCTCGACACCTTCCAGCGTGACGCCTGCGAGGCCGTCGAGGCGGGACATGGCGTGCTCGTCGCCGCCCCGACCGGCGCGGGCAAGACGGTCGTCGGCGAGTTCGCCGTCCACCTGGCCCTCGCGCGCGGGCAGAAGGCCTTCTACACGACGCCCATCAAGGCGCTGAGCAACCAGAAGTACCACGAGCTCGCCGCCCGCCACGGCTACGACCGGGTCGGTCTGCTCACCGGCGACGTCTCGGTCAACGGCGAGGCGCCCGTCGTCGTCATGACGACCGAGGTCCTGCGCAACATGATCTACGCGGGCTCGACGACCCTCGACACCCTCGCCTTCGTCGTCATGGACGAGGTGCACTACCTCGCCGACCGCTTCCGCGGGGCCGTGTGGGAGGAGGTCATCATCCACCTGCCCCGCTCGGTGCAGGTCGTCTCCCTCTCGGCGACGGTCAGCAATGCCGAGGAGTTCGGTGCCTGGCTCGCCGAGGTGCGCGGCGGCACCGAGATCATCGTCTCCGAGGAGCGCCCCGTCCCGCTGTGGCAGCACATGCAGGTCGGCCGCGACGTCCACGACCTCTTCGTCGACGACGGCTCCGCCGGCACCCCGGCGAAGGTCAACCCCGAGCTGCTCGACGCCATCCGCGCCCGCCGTGCGGAGGTGGCGGCGAGGACGACCAGCGTGGCCGCGGCGGCCACCGGGGTGGTCGTGAC
>NZ_JBNFOF010000193.1:0-5892 GCF_057364645.1 Janibacter sp. CFPM2_SD2 | reverse complement strand
CACCATCCACGACGCGCGCGGGGCGAGGACCTGCCCGGCGACGTCGTGCGCGCCGAGGGCCACCCGCCGACGGGTCGACCCGGCGGCCGACGAGGCCCACGACGGGCTCGGCCTGACCTGGCAGCTGTGGGCGCAGGAGTACGGCCGCGACTCGCTCGACGGGGCGGGGATGCCGCTCGTCGCGACGGTGCACTACGCCGAGCAGTACGACAACGCCTTCTGGAACGGCGAGCAGATGGTCTTCGGCGACGGTGACGGCGAGACCTTCGGCCGCTTCACCGCCAGCCTCGACGTCATCGGGCACGAGCTCGCGCACGGGGTCACCGAGCACACGGCGGGGCTGCTCTACCGCGGTCAGTCCGGGGCGCTCAACGAGCACGTCTCCGACGTCTTCGGGGTCCTCGTCAAGCAGCGCCACCTCGACCAGTCCGCCGACGAGGCCGACTGGCTCATCGGCGCCGAGCTGCTGCTGCCCGGGGTGCAGGGCCGTGCGCTGCGGTCGATGGCGGCGCCGGGCACCGCCTACGACGACCCCCGGCTGGTCGCGACCCGCAGCCGGCGCACATGGACGACTTCGTGCGCACGAGCGACGACAACGGCGGCGTCCACATCAACTCCGGCATCCCCAACAAGGCCTTCCACCTGGCGGCGACCGCGATCGGCGGCCCCGCGTGGCAGGCGCCCGGCCTCATCTGGCGCGACGTGCTCCTGGGCGACATCAGCGCCGACTGCGACTTCGCGACCTTCGCCGCCCTCACCGTCGCGGCCGCAGGCGCCCGCTACGGCGAGGGCTCCACACAGGCGGCGGCCGTGGTCGACGCCTGGCAGCAGGTGGGCGTCACCCCCGCCGGCGAAGGGGGGAGTCCCTGCGCCTTCCCAGAAGCGGACCGCGCCGCCGGAGCCGGCCGACGAGGACGCCGCGCTGCGGCTCACCCGGACCGGAGGGGGTTGGCGGCCTGACCCGCACCCGGGAGCTCCGGCTCGGTGAGCTCCCCCCGTCCGACGCGCGCGCCTTCCGCTCGCTCCTCGAGGGCCGCAGCTCGCCGCGCCTCGCCGACAGGGGACGCCGCGGCCGGACGCCTTCTGCTACGGCGTGAGCTGCGAGCGGCCCGCGCTCGACGTGCAGGTCGCCGAGTCGGTGCTGCCGCGCGCGACCCGACGGCTCTTCGAGCGGACCCTGCGGCGGGAGGGCTGAGACTCCCTTCGCACTAGGCTGCCGGGGTGAGCGATCGACCCGTCCTCGTGGTCCTCAACGGCCCCAACCTCAACCTCCTCGGCGAGCGCGAGCCCGACGTCTACGGGCACGAGACGCTCGCCGATGTCGAGGCCCTGTGCCGTGCCCGCACCGACGAGCTCGGCTGGAGCCTGGACTTCCGGCAGACCAACCACGAGGGCGTCATGATCGACGCGATCCACGAGGTGCGCACGAGGGCGGTCGGTGTGGTCGTCAACGCCGGCGGCTGGACCCACACCTCGGTGGCGATCCGCGACGCGCTCGCCGCCGTGCGGTGCCCGGTCATCGAGGTGCACATCTCCGACGTGCACGCCCGCGAGGAGTTTCGCCACCACTCCTACATCTCCGACGTGGCCGCCGAGGTCATCGTCGGCCGGGGCGTGCCGGGCTACGCCGAGGCCATCGACGCGGTCCGCCGGCACGCCTGACCGGCGGGTCCCGGTGCTCCCGACCCGGAGCGTACGGCCCGGGCAGGCGCGCGGAGCGTTCCGGGCAATGTGACGCAATCGCGCTCCGCGGGGTATTTGCTGGTAGCGTCCACCGCGTAGTTGCAGTACAGAACTTCTCGCATGATGCGAACGGGTCCGACGCCACGTCGAGCCCACAGTGTTTCCAGGGGCGTGTACCCCCTGCCGAGGGGCGCTTGCAGCTGGCAAGGGACCGCGACCTGCGGGCCCGGATAGTTCAACACGAAAGAGATTCACCCCATGGCACAGGGCACCGTTAAGTGGTTCAACGCTGAGAAGGGCTTTGGTTTCATCGCCCAGGACGGCGGCGGCCCCGACGTGTTCGTTCACTACTCCGCTATCGACACGACCGGCTACCGGTCCCTCGACGAGGCGCAGCGCGTCGAGTTCGAGATCACCCAGGGCCCCAAGGGCCCCCAGGCTGAGCGCGTCCGTCCCGTCTGAGACGACGCACACCTGATGCGGTGATCCCACCGCTTCCACACGAAGGCCCCCGCCTGACGGCGGGGGCCTTCGTCGTTGTCCGGCTGCGAGGCCCCCGGCCTGAGGGCGGGGGCTTTCGTCGTTGTCCGCCTGCGATGACGCAGCCGCCCAGTGCCTGCCTGTATCGTGCCCGCGATGACCACCGAGGACGACGGCCCCGCGGAGACGCGCGCCGCACGACGACAGCGCGAGCGAGAGCTCGAGCGCAGTCGTCGCTCCCCTCGGCGCGGTCGTGACGAGTCCGCCTCCGAGCCCGCCTTCGGCTCCCGCGCCGCACGTCGTCAGCACGCCTCCGGGCTCGGGACCCACCACACGCGCACGACGCTGCGTGAGCACCGCGAGGGCAGGCGAGCCACCCGGCGTCGCCGTGCCCTCGTCGCCGGTGGAGCGGCCGCCGCGCTCGTGACCTCGGTGGGGCTCGGTGTCGCCATGCACCTCGACGACAACATCTCGCGGGTGGACATCGGGCACGGCTCGACGCAGCGGCCCGACGACGTCGACGGTGCACTCAACATCCTCGTCATCGGCTCCGACACCCGCGAGGGTCTCGGGACGACCGAGTACGGCGTCGGGACCGCCGAGGGTGGGCCGCGCTCCGACACCAACCTGCTCGTGCACATCTCGGCCGACCGCAAGTCCACCTACGTCGTCTCGATCCCGCGCGACTCGATGACCAAGGCCCCGACCGACTGCGCGGACCCGACCTCGACGGTCGCCAACGGCGAGGTCCGCCGGTGGAACGACAACTTCAACCAGGGCGGGCCGGCGTGCACGGTCAAGACCTCGAGGGACTCACCGGCATCTACGTCGACCACGTCGCCGTCATCGACTTCGGCGGATTCCAGTCGATGGTCGACGGCCTCGGCGGCGTCGAGGTCTGCCTGCCGGAGGCGGTCCACGACGAGGACGCGCAGATCAGCCTCGAGGCGGGACGGCAGCGGCTGCAGGGCAAGGAGGCGCTCGGCTACGTCCGGATGCGCAAGACGCTGGGTGACGGCTCCGACCTGCAGCGGATCAAGCGGCAGCAGGCTTTCATGTCGTCGATGGCCCAGGAGGCGACGAAGACCTCGCTCCTGCTGCGCCCCGATCGGCTCTACAAGTTCCTCGACGCGGCGACGAAGTCGATGACCGCGGACGACGACCTCGGCCTGCGTCGGATGATGTCGATCGCCTCGAGCCTCAAGGGGATCGGCACCGACAAGATCGTCTTCGTCACCGTACCGACCGAGGCATATCCCGCCGACGTCAACCGCGTGCAGTGGCGTGAGGAGGCCGCCGACGAGCTGTGGACCGCGGTGCGCAACGACACCCCGCTGCCCGGCCAGGAGCCGAAGAAGAAGATCAAGCAGCGCGCCCTCACCGTCGCTCCGTCGGACATCGCGGTGAGCGTCGTCAACGACACCGGCACCAGTGGTCTGGCGAGCCAGGAGGTGGCGGCCCTGCAGGTCCAGGGGTTCACCGCCACGGTCGCGGACGTGGCCCCCACCTCGGCGACGAAGGGGGTCATCGTCCGCCACGCGCAGGGCGACACCGAGGCGGCCCGCACCGTCGCGGCCGCCTACCCCGGCGCGAGCTCGTCGTCGACGTGGGCCTCACCACAGGCACCGTCCAGGTCGTCCTCGGCTCGGGTGCGGACACCGCCCGCGAGGTGCCCAACCGCGAGGGCTCCGAGCCGCTGCCGACCGCGACGGTCACGGCACCGCCGGCCCCGACCGCCGTCGAGAGCCGCACCGCCGACGAGGACATCTGCGGCTGATCGACCCTCTCCGGTGGCCCGCACGGCCCCGAGTTGGATGCCCGCCCACCCGGCAGATACTCTGTCCGGGTTGTCTGGAGGCGTCGCCTAGTCCGGTCTATGGCGCCGCACTGCTAATGCGGTTTGGGCTAACCGCCCATCGAGGGTTCAAATCCCTCCGCCTCCGCCAGCAGACAGGACCCCGGTCGCCACGCGGCCGGGGTCCTGTCACGTCCGGGGTCCGGGTCAGCGAGCGCCCTCCATCTCACGGACCTCGTCGACCACCGGGTCCGGTGTCGCGGGCTCGCTCCCACCGCGGTCGGCGAAGATCCACGAGCGCATCGCGACGAACTTCGCGACCGTCGCCACGACGTTGGCGACACCGATGACGATCGTCTCGACGGCGACGGGCGCGCCGGCCAGACCGTCTGGACCACTCCCAGGGCGCCGGAGGTCATCGCCCACGTCACCGCGAAGACGAGCAGCCCCTGCACCTGGTGACGCAGGCTCCCTTCGCTCCCTCTGATCCCGAAAGTCCACCGCCGGTTGGCCCAGGTGTTGGCGATCGTCGCGAGCAGCAGGGCGGTGACATTGGCCGTCTGCGAGCCGAGCCCGACCACCGTGGCCAATCCGGCGAAGAGGCCGAGGTGCAGCAGGGTCGAGGCCACGCCCACCACGCCGAAGCGCACGACGTGCGCCCCCACCCCCGACGAAGGGGGACCCGCCCCATCTCCTGCCGGATCGCCTCCGTGGGCAGCAGCCCGGCCGCGAAGGAGCGCTGCATCCGCCGCACGCCACGCAGGTCGTCCCGGGCGGTGCCGATGACGTCGACGCGGCTGTCGGGGTCGTCCCACCAGTCGACGGGCACCTCGTGGATGCGCAGGCCGCAGCGCTCCGCGATCGTCAGCAGCTCGGTGTCGAAGAACCACGTGGGGTCCTCGACGAGCGGCAGCACCACTCGCGCGACGTCACCGCGGATCGCCTTGAAGCCGCACTGGGCGTCCGAGAACCGTGCGCCGAGCGCGGCACGGAGCACGAGGTTGTAGGAGCGGGAGATGAGCTCGCGCTTCACGCCGCGCACGACCCGGCTGTCCTGGTGCAGCCGGGTGCCGATCGCCAGGTCGGAGTGACCCGACATGAGCGGGGCGACGAGTGGCCACAGGGCGTCGAGGTCGGTCGACAGGTCGACGTCCATGTAGGCGAGCACCGGTGCCGGCGACGCGAGCCACACCTGCTTGAGCGCGCGGCCACGACCCTTCTGCTCCAGCCGCACGAGGACCACGCCGGGCAGCTGCCGCGTGAGCTCGGCGGCCACGAGCGGGGTGGTGTCGGTGCTCGCGTTGTCGGCCACCGTGATGCGGAAGGGGTAGGGGAAGGTCTGCCGGAGGTGCTCGTGCAGCCGGTGCACGCTGGCGCCGAGCGTGTGCTCCTCGTTGTACACCGGGACGACGACGTCGAGCACGGGCGCGTCAGACATTGCTCGCCCCGTCGGTGGTCGTGGTCGTCGAGGAGGAGGCCGGCTGGGTGAGGTCGTAGAAGGTCGAGCCGTCGATCGTCACCTCGGTGAAGTTCTCCTGCACCCAGGTGGAGATCTGCGAGCCCGTGCCCGAGCCACCCATGCCACCGCCCATGCCGCCACCGGCGGCGAAGTAGTGGATCTCGCCGTCCTCGACGTACTGCTGGAACTGCTCGAGGGTGGGGGAGGGGTCGGAGCCGTTGAAGCCGCCGATGGCCATGACCGGCAGCTCGGTGCCGAGCTGGAGGCCGGCCGCGTTCTGCGAGCCGATGGCGGCGGCGACCCAGGTGTAGGAGTCGGCGTCGGCCGACAGGGCCGCGACGACCTCGTGCTCGGCGTGCTCGTCGTCGAGCAGGCCGCCCATGCCGCCGCCTCCCGTCCTGTTGGGCGCGGTGGTTCCGCCCTGCGAGGGCGCGGTGCTCCCGTGCCGCCCCGTTCCCCTGAGAGGGGCGCGCCG
>NZ_JBNFOF010000192.1:0-5916 GCF_057364645.1 Janibacter sp. CFPM2_SD2 | reverse complement strand
CTCGGCCTCGGCGACGCCCATGGCCTGCGTGGCCTCGGCGCTCGCCCGGGCCAGGGCCGTCGTCCGCTCCCCCCTCCGCGGCGACCGCGACCCGGTCGGCATCCGCCGTGTCCCGGGCCTCGCGCACCGCGTTGGCACCGCGCTGGGCGATGAGCTCCTCCTGCCGCCGGGCGAGCTCGATCTGGTTGGTCAGCTCGTTGTCCCCGATCGCCGCCTCCCGCTCGACGGCAACCGCCCGCCGCTCGAAGGTCGCCTTGTCGGCCTCCTGCTGGATCTGCTCGCGCGAGGGCAGCTGGAGGGCACGCTCGACGTCCGGGTCGGCGCGCAGCACGTCGAAGCGAACACCCACGACAGCGATGCCGACGTCGGCCAGCCTGGGGTCGGCGACGAGGCGCTCCCTGACCTGCGCCGCGAGCTGCGCCGGGTCGCTCATGAGGATCTGGGCCAGCGGGCGCCCGGTGAGCGCGGCCGTCACCGCGTCGGCGGCCGCTCCGTGGACGGTCGCGCCGACGACCTCGAGGGGACGGGCGAGCCAGATGCCGCTGCGGACGTCGATGCCGAAGTCCACGCGCTCGGCGGCGGTCGCGGGCTGGGCGATCCGGTATGTGACGACGCCGGGCACGTTGACCTCCTGCAGGTCGCTCGCGCGCACCTTGACGAGCACGGGCTGCTCCCGGTCGTCGACGGGCACCTCGCTGAGCACGGCGGGCAGCCGGCGGAACCAGAAGGAGGCCCCGACCCCCTCGTGCTTGAGGTCGCCGTGGGCGAGGTGCTGGACGTAGGTCGTCGCGGGGGTCCGCAGGTGGGTGATGAAGGGGTAGCCGGTGATGGTGGCCATGACGCGCCTCCTCGGGTTGTTTGCGTCAGTTTGACGATATTGGCCCATCCGGCAATGCGTCAAATTGACGATAAGACGCTAGGCTGGCGCCATGCACCCCTCCCCGATGGCCGTCACCGTGGACCTGGCGATCCTCACCGTCCGGTCGGCGCAGCTGCAGGTCCTGCTCGTGCGAAGGGGGGAACCCGCCGCTGGCGACGACGGCGCCGCCCCCGAGGGGACGGCCTTCGCCGGCGACTGGGCGCTGCCCGGGGGCTACGTGCGGCTCGAGGAGGACCTCCTCGCCGCCGCCGAGCGCGAGCTCGCCGAAGAGACCGGGTTGGCCGGGGTCCACCTGGAGCAGCTGGCGACCTACGGAGCCCCTGACCGCGACCCGCGGGGCCGCACCGTGACCGTCGCGCACCTCGCGCTGACCCCCGACGCGGGCACCCCCGAGGCGGGGACCGATGCGGCCGAGGCCCGGTGGTGGCCGGTCGCCGAGGCCCTGTCGCAGGCCCTGGCCTTCGACCATGAGGTGATCCTGCGCGACGCCGTCGAGCGGGCCCGCGCCAAGCTCGAGTACAGCTCGCTGGGGGCGGCCTTCTGCCCTCCGGAGTTCACGGTGAGCCAGCTCCGCGAGGTCTACGAGGCCGTGTGGGGAGAGCGGCTCGACCGCGCAACTTCCACCGCAAGGTGACCAAGACGCCCGGCTTCCTCGAGGAGACCGGACGCACGTCGAGCGCCGAGCCCGGGCGCCCCGCGCGGCTCTACCGCCGGGGTCCGGTGGAGCAGCTCAACCCACCGATCACGCGGTGAGCAGGCCCCTGAGGTAGGCCGCCTGCCCGACGTGCTGGGTGTCGTCGTCGACGACGCTCACGAGCCGCACCCCGAGCGTGACCGGCGGATCCCACGAGGTGTCGACGACGCGGTCGAGGTCGGCCTCGTGCAGCCCGGCGACCCACGTCACCGTCTGGTCGTGCACGGCCTCGACGTAGCGGGCGAGCAGCTCGGCGCTGGCGACGACCTTGCCCACCTGCGCACTCGTGTGCCCGTAGCCGGTGTCGTCCTCGTCGAGGTCGAGGTCGAAGAACTCGATGAAACCCCGTGCGGCCCAGACCTGCTGGAGACCGGCGACGTCGGACACATGGTCGTCCTGAACCCGGTAGGCGTGCCAGACCAGCCACGCGATCGAGTTGGCATCGGGCGTGACGCGGTGCGTCAGCTCCTCCTCGGTCAGACCGTCGATGGCGGCCAGCGCGCTCTCGCGCACCCGGCCGAAGCAGTCGATGAGCAGCTGTGCAGGAGTCATGCCCCCGACGCTACGCCCGGGTCGCGGCGCTCAGCAGCCCTCGGGCCCGCAGACGTCCCCGGACTGCACGACCTGCACGGCCGGGGTCCGCTCGGCGAGCGCCTTGTCGACGACCTCGCGGAAGAGCTCAGGTGGCTGGGCGCCGGAGACGGCGTACTTCATGTCGACGACGACGAAGGGGACGCCCGTCACCCCGATCTGGCGAGCCATGTCGATGTCGGCCGCGACCGCGGCCTTGTAGCGGCCGTCTGCGAGGGCCGAGCGGACCTCCCCTTCGTCCAGACCGGCGTCGACGCCGACCCGCACGAGGGAGTCGACGTCGCCGATGTCGAGGCCGTGCTCGAAGTGCCCGGAGAGCAGGGCCTCCTTGACGGCGTCGGCGACACCACGGTCCTTGGCCAGGTGGAGCAGCTCGTGGGCGCGGGCGGAGTTGGCGACGACGAGCCGGTCGAAGTCGTAGGCCAGCCCCTCACCGGCGGCCTGCTCGGCGACGTGGCCGAACATCTCGCGCACCTGCTCGACGGGCATCCCCTTGCGCGAGGCGAGGTAGTCGGCCTCGGTGCCCTCGTAGTGCTCCGGCAGCGTCGGGTCGAGCTGGTAGCTGTGCCAGGTGACCTGGAGGTCGTCGCGCTGCGGGTGGTCGGCGAGGGCGGTCTCGAGACGGCGCTTGCCGATGTAGCACCACGGGCAGGCGATGTCGGACCAGATGTCGATCTGCATGCTCCCGGCAACGCTGCCCGCGGTGGGAATCATCCCGGGTGGGTCATGAGGGTCTCGCGGGCCTGCAGCCACGGGAGGATCGCGAGCGCCGAGACGAGCCCGCTCAGGGCGAAGGCCCACTGCCAGCCCCACAGGTCGGCGACCGCCCCGATGACGACGGGACCGCCGATGCCGCCGGCGTCCTGGCACATCTGGAAGGCCGCGAGGACCTTGCCCCCGGACCGGCCGTTGCCGACGACGTCGGCGACGGTCGCCTGCTGCGCGGGGTTGAGCAGCCCGGCGCCGACGGACAGCACCGTCGTGAGGGCGATGATCGCGACGAGGCCACCGGCCAGACCCATCGCCCCCATGCCGACCGCGCTGAGCACCAGCCCGACGAGGATCGGTCGGCGTCGGCCGAGGGTGTCGGCGACCCGGCCGGAGAACTGCAGGGTCACGGCCGTGGCGGCAGCCCCGGCCGCGAGCACGACACCCGCCGCCCACGTCTCGCCGACGACCGCGACGGCGAAGAGCGGCAGGATCGCCACGCGCACCCCGAAGTTGGTCCAGCCGTTGGCGAAGGCGGACACCATCGCCGACCGGTAGGCGCTGTCCTGCACCGCCTCGGCGACGGTCATCGGTGGCAGGGCACCCTGCGTCGGGTCGGCGCGAAGGGGGGTCCCCCGCAGCATGACCGCGACGAGGGCCGCGGCGATGAGCAGCGCGACGCCGTAGACGACGAAGGGGACGCGCATCCCGAGCTCGCCGAGGGCACCGCCGATCACCGGTCCGATGACGCCACCGATGAGGAAGGCGCTGCCGTACATCGAGGAGACCCGGCCACGGATCAGGGGCGGCGCCAGCCGCACGAGCAGCGCCATCGCCGAGACGGTGAACATCGTCGAGCCGATGCCACCGAGGGAGCGGAAGACGAGCAGCTGCCAGTAGCTCTGGGCGAAGGCCGAGGCGCCCGTCGACAGCGCGACGATGACCAGACCGGTGATGTAGACGGGCCGCTCACCGAGCCGTGCGACGAGCGAGCCGCCGGCGGGGGCGAAGAGCAGCCGGAAGAAGGCGAAGGCCGAGACGATGACGGACGCGGCCGTCACCCCGACGTCGAAGCTGCGCGCGAACTGCGGCAGGACCGGCGAGATCAGGCCGAAGCCGACGGCGATGACGAAGGCCGCGACGACGAGGACCTTGATCTCGATCGGGATGCTCGCCCGCTGGGCGGTCGACGCTGCCGGGGTGCTCACCCGCCGTACTGTGCCACCCCGCGCCGACGGCCCTCGGCGAGGGCCTGCCCGACGGCCCACGTCGCGAGGTAGGAGACGAGCAGGCCGGCGGTCATCGCGAGGGCGAACTGCACGAGGAAGGGGTTGCCCAGCGGGTCGGCGAGCCGGTAGCCGACGACCTCGACGAGGCCGTGCGGGTTGGTGAGCACGTCCCAGGAGTTGAAGCGCGGGAAGCGCCCGAGGTAGACGCCGAGCGACGACAGGGCGAGCGAGCCGACGGCGAGCACCCACCCGGCGACCGGGCCGAGGCGCCGCGCGACGACGTGGTGGACGAGCAGCAGCGAGGCCAGCCCGAGCAGCAGCCCGGTCGCGGCGAAGGACCCGATGAGCAGCACGTCGAACCACTGCGGAGCACCGGGGATCGCCCCGACGTGGATGAAGTCGGTGAGGATGTAGGGCGCATTGGGCAGGAAGAGCAGCCACACGACACCCACACCGGCCAGCAGCCAGCCGGGCGCCCGGAGCCGGTCGAGCCCCACGAGGGCGAGCGCGACGAGGTAGGGCACCCACGCGAGGAAGAGGTTCCAGAAGAGGAACGCGAAGACCGGGGCGCCGGCGCGGTCGGCGCGCACGTTCTGCAGTCCGGCCGCCACGGCGGTGCCGGCGAGCAGGAGCAGGGTCAGCCCCGTCAGCCAGCGCGCGGGGTGCGAGATGTGTGCCATTCGATGCACCGTAGGCCGGGCACCTTGGGAGACGCTGGACACTTTCCCTAGGCCGGCTGACCTGGGCGAGCCGCTCCCGACGAGGAGGGTGGGCGCGCTGCACCCCAGCGGACGGCGGGGAGGTCCGGCGCAGCGTCAAGTCGAAGTCGGGAACGACAAGGCGACCACACGACGACGAAGGACTTCGGCAGCGCGCCGGGCCTCCCCGCCGGGGGCCACCGGGAGCGGCCCTTCGCACGCCTCCGTGTCGGCCCTCGGTGCCAGACTCGACTCATGGCCGACCTCAAGACCGTCCTGCACGACATGCTCAAGACGCAGCGAGCGGCTCTGCTGCTCAAGCTCGACGGGCTCGACGAGTACGAGGCGCGGCGGCCGCGGACGCCGACGGGGACCAACCTGCTCGGTCTGCTCAAGCACTCCGCGGCGTGCGAGCTGGGCTACTTCGGCGAGACCTTCGGCCGGCCGAGCGAGCTCGTCCTGCCGTGGGAGGTCGAGGGGTCGACCCCGACGACAACGAGGACATGTTCGCCACCGAGGACGAGTCGATGGCCGACGTGCTCGCGTGGTGCCGGGCCTGCTTCGACCACGCCGACGCGACGATCGAGGCCCTCCCCCTCGACGCCGAGGGCCGGGTGGCGTGGTGGCCCGAGGAGCGCAGCACCGTGACACTCGGGCAGATCATCGCCCACATGGCCCTCGACGAGGCCCGTCACGCCGGCCACGCCGACATCCTGCGCGAGCAGCTCGACGGCTCGGTGGGCCTGCGCTCCGAGGGCAAAAACCTGCCCGAGTGGGACGAGCAGCGGTGGGCCGACTACGTCGCGCGCCTCACCCGCATCGCCGAGGCCACGCGCACCTCCTGACAGGATCGTCACCATGGACCTCACGGCGGCGGTGGACGAGCTCTACGGGGTGGCCCCGGCCGACTTCGTCGCGACCCGCACCCGGCTGGTCCAGGCGGCGAAGGGCGACGACCCGGACCTGGCCGCGCAGGTCAAGGCCCTGCGCAAGCCCACCCAGTCGGCCTGGCTGCTCAACCGCGTCGCCCGTGACGAACCACAGGTCGTCGCTGACCTGACGGCCCTCGGCGAGCGCATGCGCACGGCCCAGTCCCGGGGCGACGGCGCCGCCCTC
>NZ_JBNFOF010000191.1:0-5918 GCF_057364645.1 Janibacter sp. CFPM2_SD2 | reverse complement strand
CGTCGCGACCCCCTCGTAGCGCACGGTGGCGTGACACCCCGGCCAGCCGGGCGGCACCGGCGACGGCGCCACCGGACCGCGCACACCGAGGGCCAGGTCGGCGAGCTCGGACCGGCAGGGCGGGCACAGCCGACGTCGGGTGCACCGCAGCCGGCGCAGGCACGGGTGAGGACGAGACCACGTGCCGCCCCGAGTGCTCCGGCCAGACCACCTGTCATGCCGCCAGCCTGGGCGAGCTGGCGACCACGGGGGGCCTCACGGCGGCCACCTGTGGACGGTGCGGGTCACCCCCTTCGGGCTGTGGACGAAGGGGGGGCGACCTCACCGCCCGCCGGTGGCCACCCCGGTGAGCGCCGACAGCTCCTGCCACCGTCCGCCGGAGCGCTGGAAGACGCGCTCGCTCTTCGTGATGAGCACGACGTCGCGCTCGTCGCCGGTCGTCGTGACGCGGACGGCTCCGGGGCGCTCCGCCATCTCCTCGACCGCGCCGCCGACGTGCACGAGGTGAGGCTGGAGGACCGACTGCTTGTCACGTCGACCGATGACGGCCAAGGTGCTCTCGCCGACCCAGACGGCGTCGACCATCTCGACGAGCGAGGCACCGATGCGGAAGGTCCGGGGCGAGGTCTTCAGCGGCAGGCCGTTGGCCTGGCGGACGACGCCGGCGACCTCGAGGATGCTGCCCGTGCCCGGGCTCTCCTCGGAGATCACCGCGATCCGACTGCCCTCCGGGGAGACGACCGCGGACCGCACGTAGCGACGCCCAAGCCACGGGGTCGGCACGTGCTTGGGCGCCGTTGCCGTGGCGTCGTCCGTGTCGGCCGTGGCGTTGATCCCCCACAGGCGACGGCCGGCCTCGCGGCCGAGGCCGGAGCCGCCGACCCACAGGACACCGAAGTAGTCGTAGCAGGGACGGGTCAGGTCGGCGGCGAAGGGCGCGACGTCGACGTGCGTGCCGTCGTCGCGGTAGCGGGCGAGCTCGCGCCCGAGCCGGTCGACCACCGCGAGCTCCTTGCCGTCGGCCCGCAGCCCCATGCTCGGGGCGTCCGAGGGCACGGGCGCGAACTGCGTGGCGGCCGCCTCCATGTGCTGCGCCGACACCGACGAGAGCCGGTCGCCGACCCGCACGACCTTGGTCCCGGCGCGGGCGAGGATCTCCGGTTCGCCCTGGCTACGGTCGACGAAGCCGAGCTGCTCGGGCGACGTGAGCGCCCCGTCGATGCCGAGCTCGAGGGGGTTGCCCGAGAGGGTGATGACCACCTCGGTCACCTGCGGCAGCGACATGAGCGTGGCGACGAGCTGGGCGGCCAGCTGCTTGCGGGTCGTCTGGTCGTCGGCGACCGACTCCGAGTCGAGGTCCACCCGCGCGGCGCCCTCGCGCACCGGGACCGCGTCGACGACGAGGCGCGCGCCGTTGTCCGTCGAGACCGCGTCCTCGAGGTACTCGGGCACGCGGCCGAGCTGGGCGCGCACGAGACGCGTGGCGAGCTGGTCCTGCGGGAACCAGCGCTGGTCGACGACGAGGGTGTTCCACCCGATCGCCGGGTAGTGGACGGGGAAGTCGCGGAAGATGTAGCCGATCTCCTGCTCCTGCAGCAGCCGGCCGAAGCCCTCGTCGAGCGTGTCGATGCGCCACTGCCCGTCCTCCCGGGTGACGCGGAACTCGAAGGTCTGCCAGAGGTTGGGCGGCGCGACCGAGTAGCGCCCCTCGCTGTCGATGACCGCCGCGACGTGCACCTTGAGCCGGTAGAGCCGCGGCGTCCCCTTGACCGCGCGCACGCGGGGCTCGGCGTCGTCGTAGATGACCGTGCTGCTGTCGGGGATCCACCCGCGCGCCATGTCGTCGGTCAGGTAGGAGCGGGTGATGTCGAGCCGCTCGCCGCTCGTCGCCCCGGCGTGGAGGAAGCCGAGGATGATCTCCTGCGGCGTGGCGCCGTCCTCGGGGCGGTTGGGGATGCGGTTGAGCGGCGCGGGCGGCTCACCGTCGACGCGAGGCCCGGTCGGATCGTCGGGTCGGAGCCGAGCCCGCAGCCGGCGAGCGCGCCGGCCGCCGCGATGCGAGGAAGCCGCGCCGGGTGACGTCGCGTGACGTGCCGTCCTCGTGACGTGCCGCCGCGACGGCTCGCACCGTCCGGCTCCCACCCGCGCGAGCTCACCGCGAGCTCCCCGGCAGGTCCCCCTCCCGGGGGGTCAGCGGCAGGGGCGAGGAGCTGAGCGGGCCGCCGGCGGAGCGGGGCACGGTCAGGCGGAAGCGGGATCCCTCACCGGTCTCTCCCCATGCCTGCAGCCACCCGTGGTGGAGCCGGGCGTCCTCGAGGGCGATGGCCAGCCCGAGGCCGGACCCGCCGGTCGTGCGTCCGGGCCGGGTCGGCGCGCCAGAAGCGGTTGAAGACGAGCGAGCCTCGCCGGCCTTGAGCCCGACGCCGTGGTCCTCGACGAGCACCGCGGCCGCCTCGTCGTCGGCGTCGACCCAGATGTCGACGGGGCGGCCCTCGCCGTGCTCGATGGCATTGACCACGAGGTTGCGCAGGACGCGCTCGATGCGGCGCGCGTCGACCTCGGCGACGGCCGTCTGACCCGGGGACTGGTGGACGGTGACCTCGCTCCCCCGGGCGTCGGCGATCGACGCCGTCGAGTCGACGACCCGGTCGACGATGGCGAAGAGGTCGACGGGGTCCTGCTCGAGCACCGCCGCACCCGCGTCGTAGCGGCTGATCTCGAGCAGGTCGGCGAGCAGCTCCTCGAAGCGGTCGAGCTCGTCGTGGAGGAGCTCCGCGGAGCGCCCGGCGACCGGGTCCATCTCGTCGCGCGAGGAGTGCAGCAGGTCGGCGGCCATGCGGATCGTCGTCAGCGGGGTGCGCAGCTCGTGCGAGACGTCGGAGACGAAGCGCTGCTGAACCCGGGAGAGGCCCTCGAGCTGGCGGATCTGGGTCTGGAGGTTGTCGGCCATGTCGTTGAAGGACTGACCGAGCAGGGCGAGGTCGTCGTGGCGCGCGCGGACATGCGCTCGTTGAGGTGGCCGGAGGAGAGCCGCTCGGCGGCTGCCGCCGCCCGGCGCACCGGGGTGACGATCATGCTCGTCACGATGTAGGCGATCGCGGAGACCAGGGCGATGAGGAAGAGCGCACCGAGGATGAAGGAGCGCGAGATCGTCGCGAGCGTCGACTGCTCCTGGTCCATCGGGTAGATGAGGTAGATGTCGTAGGGCCCGGCGCTCGGCACCTCGACCTGCGACCCGACGACGACCGCCGGCACGACGTCGGACCGGGGCTGCGCTCCGGGCAGCTCGGAGCCGACCCCGTCCTGGGGGCCGCGCTCGAGGTCGATGGTCATCGTTGACTGTCGGGAGGGGTCTGCGGAGACGGACTGGCGCAGCGAGCTCGGGATCGCCTCGAGCGAGACGTCGTCCGACTCCTCGCTGGGGATGCGCAGGTCCGTCGTGTTGTCGAGGCTGCGGGTGAAGACGACGTAGCGGCTGTCGTCACCAGCCGGCGCCTTGAGCGTCGTGTTGACGACCGTGTTGGCGAAGACCGACAGCTCCGGCGCCGCCGGGGTCCCCGCGTAGCTGTTGAAGCGGGACTGGGCGTCGTTGGTCAGGTCCCGCGACTCCGCCTGGGCGCGGTCGATCCGGTCGTCGACGAGGCCGTCGGCGATCGAGCGGTACATCGTCAGGCTGATGATCGAGACGACGACGAGACCGAGGATGAGGGTGCTTGTGACGACCCGGAAGCGCAGCGAGCGCCGCCACAGGTCGACGAGTGCGCGCACCCACCGGACCAGCCACCACTCGCGGGGACGGTCGTCCTCGCCGGTCGCCCCGTCGCTGACCGACTCCTGGGCCCCGGCGTCCTCGGTCTCGAGGGCCGAGGTCATCGTCAGGACGGCCCTGCCTTGTAGCCGACGCCGCGGACGGTGACGACGATCTGGGGGTTCTCGGGGTCGTGCTCGATCTTCGAGCGGAGGCGCTGGACGTGGACGTTGACCAGCCGGGTGTCGCCGGCGTGCCGGTAGCCCCACACCTGCTCGAGGAGGACCTCACGGCTGAAGACCTGCCACGGCTTGCGGGCGAGGGCGACGAGCAGGTCGAACTCGAGCGGGGTCAGGCCGAGGGCCTGCTCGCCCCGCTTGACGGAGTGGCCTGCGACGTCGATCGTCAGGTCGCCGATCGTCAGGCGCTCCGGCTCCGGCTCGTCGCCCCGGCGCAGCCGCGCACGCAGGCGGGCGATGAGCTCCTGCGGCTTGAAGGGCTTGACGATGTAGTCGTCGGCACCCGACTCGAGGCCGACGACGACGTCGACGGTGTCGGTGCGGGCGGTGAGCATGACGATCGGCACGCCCGACTCCTGGCGCAGGCGGCGGCAGATCTCGATGCCGTCCATCCCGGGGAGCATGACGTCGAGCAGGACGAGGTCGGGTCGCGTCTCGTGGAAGGCGTCGATGGCGCGGGCGCCGTCGGCGACGTGCGCCACGTCGAGACCCTCCTTGCGCAGGACGATCCCGAGCATCTCCGCCAGCGCCTGGTCGTCGTCGACGACGAGGACACGTCCCTTCACGGTCTTGCCTTCCCACGGGGTGTGCAACTGCCCGCTCATCATCACACAGGGACGGTGCGACACCCGGGAGACACCGCGGTTACGCTGGGTGACGAGGCCCCGGTCCGGGGCCTGCGGACGAGGGAGCCGTACCCGCACCACGACAAGACGGACTCATCGGAGGAGTCCCGTGTCCTGGATCGTGCTCATCGTCTCGGGGATGCTCGAGGCCGTCTGGGCGGCAGCCCTGTCCGCGTCGCACGGCTTCACCCGCCTGCGCCCCACCCTGCTCTTCGCCGCGGCGCTCGTCGCCAGCATGGTCGGACTGGCCTGGGCGATGACGACCATCCCGACCGGCACGGCCTATGCGGTGTGGGTCGGCATCGGCGCCAGCCTCACCGTCGTGTGGTCCATGGCGAAGGGGGACGAGGTCGCCTCCCGCAGCCGGATCGCCCTCGTCGTCCTGCTCGTCGCCTGCGTCGCGGGCCTGAAGGCGGTGTCCTGACATGCCCTGGGTCCTGCTCCTCGTCAGTGCCGTCCTCGAGGCCGTGTGGGCGACCGCTCTGGGCCGCTCCGCAGGCCTCACCGACCCGGTGCCGACGATCGTCTTCCTCGTCGCCCTCGCCCTGAGCATGGGCGGCCTCGCCCTCGCCGTGCGCACGATCCCGATCGGCACGGGCTATGCCATCTGGACCGGTGTCGGCGCCGCCCTCACCGTCGTGTGGGCGATGGCGACCGGCGCCGAGCCCTGGTCGCCGGTCAAGGCACTGCTCATCGCGGGCATCGTCGCGGCCGTCGTGGGACTCAAACTCCTCCCTTCGCCCGACCCCGACGACGACGCATCTGCCTAAGGTCGTGCGGGTGAGCACTCTCCCCGTCCCGATCAGCCTGCTCGACCGCTCGCGCACCCGCGCCGGCGACGACGCGGGGACCGCTCTGCACGACACGGTGGCGCGGGCGCGGCGGGCCGAGGAGCTCGGCTACCGTCGCATCTGGGTGGCCGAGCACCACGCCGTCCCCGGCATCGCCAGTGGCAGCCCGCCGCTGCTCATGGCGACGATCGCGGCCCGCACCGAGCGGATCCGGTTGGGCTCCGCCGGGGTCATGCTGCCCAACCACCGACCGATCGTCGTGGCCGAGCAGGCGAAGATGCTCGCGGCCCTCCACCCCGGCCGCATCGACCTCGGCGTGGGCCGGTCGCTCGGCTTCACCGCGCCCGTGCGCGATGCGCTCGGCGTGCACGACTACGGGCCGGAGCACTTCGCCCGCGCCCTCGAGGAGCTCACCGCCCTGCTCGCGGGCACCGCGCCCGTCACGGCCATGCCGAAGGGAGTGCCCGCTCCCCCGGTCCTGGTGCTGGCAACCGGCTCCGGGCTGGCCGTCGCG